>NZ_JAGQBY010000042.1:0-19868 GCF_024345875.1 Synechococcus sp. EJ6-Ellesmere | reverse complement strand
TCAACGCCGCCCCAGGAACCGAGCCTGCCGGAACCGCAGCCGCTCGCCCCGCCTCAGCCGCCAGCAGCCAACACCGACCAGGCGATCGCCAGCGTTCAGGGCCTCTACGCCGCCCTCAGCAGCAAGGCCTACGACCAGGCCCGCCGGTTCTTCGGGGGCGCAGCGGCTGATCAGTTCGATCCCGCCTTCTTCAACCAGTTCGAGCGGGTGAGCGTGGCCGATCTGCGCGAAACCAGCCAGGAGGGCTCCAGCGTCACCCTCGAGGGCCTGGTGACTTTCGTCTATCCCGATGGCAGCGTCCAGAGCGAAAGCCGCCGTTTCACCCTCGACACCTCCAGCACTCCCGCCCTGATCACCGCCAGCGACTTCGGGGGCGTGATCAAGCCCCGCTAGGTGGGGTTGGCCGCCAGGTGGGCGACGCCGGTGAGGCGTCAGGCGGTCCCGCAGAAGGTGACATCGGGGAATTTGGCCTTGGCTTCCTCGAGGGCCTTGCCCTTGCCCTCTTCCTGCCAGTAGTTGATCACCTCGGTGGCCTTGTTGAGGATCTCCACCCGCTCGTTGTCGGTGATCCAGGATTTGGCTTCGAGCTCACCCTTGAGGGTTTCCCAGGCATCCTCCCGGGGCCAGAAGAAGTAGGCCGTGAGGGGGCTGGGGCCACCACCCACGATCTGATCGACCGCCAGGGCGACGTTGTCGGGCAGCCAGAGGATCTTCAGCAGAAAGCGGCCCTCATCGGCCTTGGGGGTGTGACCGGAAGGAACCCCATCCTCATCAACCGTGGCCGAGGCCAGGGCGGCACTGGCTCCGCGCAACGGAGGACGCCCCTGGGTGGGAGCCTCATCAGCGGTGCTCACCGCCACGGCCGCCTCAGCGGGGGTCTCTGTCGTGGCAGCGCTTTCAGGGGCCGTCATGGTTTCGGCGCTCAAGGCAAAAAGGCAAACAACTAACCTACCAGCCTCTGAACCAGTCCCTCTGCAGCCGCGAGCCGTCCTTCTCTTCGACATCGACGGGGTGATCCGCGATGTCAGTGGCAGCTACCGCCGGGCCATCGCCGAAACCGTGCACCACTTCGGCGGCTGGCGGCCGGAACCTGAGCAGATCGACGCCCTCAAGGCCGAGGGCCACTGGAACAACGACTGGCAGGCCTCGCTGGAGCTGCTGCGGCGCCAGGGGCTCCAGCCCCTGCCTCCCCTCAACGTGGTGGTGGAGGTGTTCAGCCGGCTCTATTTCGGCGGCGATCCCGACGGTGATCCCAGCGGCTGGAGGGGTTTCATCCGCAGCGAACCGCTGCTGGTGCAGCACGGTTTTTTTCAGGTGCTGGAGCAGGCCGGCATCGCCTGGGGCTTCGTCAGCGGCGCCGAGCCGCCCTCCTGCCGCTACGTGCTTCAGCAGCGCCTGGGCCTGGTGGATCCGCCCCTGATCGCCATGGGCGAGGCACCCGAGAAGCCCGATCCCACCGGTTTTCTGCGTCTGGCCCTGACACTCGGCACCACCTCCTCCGGCGGTGCTCTGCCGGTGGCCTACCTGGGCGACACCGTGGCCGATGTCCACACGGTGGTGGCCGCACGGCGCGAGCGGCCGGACCTTCACCTGCTCAGCCTGGCGGTGGCGCCGCCGCATCTGCACACACCGGAGCAGACCAGCGCCCGAGAGGGCTACGAGCAGGGGCTGCGCTCGGCAGGGGCGGATCAGATCCTCCCCAGCACCTCCAGCCTGGAGCCGGAACAGCTTCTGGGCTGGCTGGGGACAGGGCCGCTCAGCGCTCCATCGCCGCCGGCGCCTTGAGGGCGGAGGCGGTGAGCACCTCATGGCCCACCTCGGTCACCGCCACGTCGTCTTCGATGCGGATACCGATCCCCTTCCAGCGCTCCTCGATCTGAGGCTGTCCCTCGGGCACCGCCAGGCGGTCGCTCACATAAAGGCCCGGCTCCACCGTGAGAACCATGCCCGGCTCCAGCGGCTGGGGGTGCTCCCCGAGGCGGTAGGCGCCCACGTCGTGGACATCGAGGCCCAGCCAGTGGCCGGTGCGGTGCATGTAGAGATGGCGGTAGGCCCCCTGCTCGATCAGGTCATCCACCGACCCGTTGAGCAGGCCGAGGTGAAGCAGGCCCTCCACCAGCACGCGCAGGGCCGCACCGTGGACCTGCTCTGCATCGGCGCCGGGAGCCACGCTGGCGATCGCGGCCAGCTGGGCCTCGAGCACCAGCTCGTAGAGGGCCCGCTGCTCGCCGCTGAAGCGGCCGTTGACCGGGAAGGTGCGGGTGATGTCGCCGTTGTAGTAGTCCGAGACACTGCAGCCGGCGTCGATCAGCAGCAGGTCCCCGTCCCGCAGCGGTGCGTCGTTGCGGGTGTAATGCAGAACGCAGGCGTTGTCGCCACCGGCCACGATTGAGCCATAGGCCGGTCCGCGGGCGCCCTGCTCAAGGAAATGCTGCTCGATCACCGCCTGGATCTGGCGCTCACTCAGTCCTGGACGGGCCACCTCCCTGGCCCGCTCGTGGGCTTCAGCGGAAATTCGCGCCGCCTCCCGCAGCCGCTCCAGTTCCGCCGGGCTCTTGCGCAGGCGCATGTCCTTCAGGATCGGGCAGGGGGCCACCAGCCCCAGGGCCGCATGGCCCGTGCGCGGCGCACGATCGAGCTGCTGGCCCCAGGCCTGCAGCACCAGGGGCTCCACAACAGCGTCGCGGCCCACGCGGAACGCGATCCCTTCGGCGCCCTGGAGGTAGTCGGCAAGGCGGGAGGCCAGCTCGGCGCGGGGGTGGGCCAGATCGGCGCCGAAATGCTCCACCGCCCCCTCGCAGCCCCAGCGGAAGCCGTTCCAGACTTCGGCGGAGGGATCCCTGGGCTCGACGAACAGAACGAAGGGGTTGTCGCTCTGGTGAGGAAGGAAAAGGGCGACGGCCCCGGGCTCATCGAAGCCGGTGAGGTACCAGAAGTCGCTCTGCTGGCGGAAGGGATACTCCACATCGGCGTGGTGACGCACCAGCGGGGCTGCCGGAATCACCGCCGCCGCACCCCCCAGCGCCTCCAGGAAACGCACACGACGCTGGTGGAACTCGGTCTGGGGGATCACCATGGGGTCTGCGCCACTAGCGAGAAGATGGCATAGCCCATTGAATGAACGTGTTCCCATGCCGCGATCGGCCGCGACGACAACCCGATGAATGAGCTCCTGGGTCTGGCGGCCCTGGTGGTGGTGATCCTGATCGGGTCGGCTGTCTGCTCCGGAGTGGAGGCGGCCATGCTCACGGTCAATCCCCTGCGGGTGCAGGAACGGGCCAGCAGGCCGAGGCGGGTGCGGGGGGCATGGGCCCTGCTCGACCTCAAGAACCGCAGGGGCCGCGCCCTGGCCGTGCTGGTGACCCTCAACAACGGCTTCAACATCTTCGGCAGCCTGATGCTGGGCAGCTACGCCGGCTGGGTGTTCTCCAGGCTCGGCGTCGACCGGATCGCCCTGCCACTCTTCTCCGTGGGGCTCACCGTGCTGGTGATCATGCTCGGGGAGATCCTGCCCAAGGCCCTGGGCAGCCGCCTGGCGCTGCCGGTGTCGCTGGCCAGCGCCGCACCGGTGAGCCTGCTGCTGCGGCTGATGCTGCCGCTGGTGCTGCTGCTGGAGCGGATGATGCCGGCGATCACCGCCGAGAGCGAACTCACCACTGATGAGGAGGAGATCCGCCTGTTGGCCCGCCTCGGGTCCCAGAAGGGCCAGATCGAAGCCGACGAGGCGGCGATGATCGCCAAGGTGTTTCAGCTCAACGACCTCACAGCACGGGATCTGATGGTGCCCCGGGTGGCCGCTCCCACGGTGTCGGGCCATGCGCCGCTGGAGAGCGTGCGCGATCTGCTGCTCACCAACACCGCCGGCTGGTGGGTGGTGCTCGGTGAGGAGGTGGATGAGGTGCTGGGGGTGGCCAGCCGCGAGGGCCTGCTGGTGGCCCTGGTGGAGGGCCGCGGCAGCGAAAGCGCCCTCAGCCTCACCGAACCGGTGGAGTTCGTGCCGGAGATGATCCGCGCCGACCGATTGCTCACCGCCTTCCGCCGCAGCAGCCATTCGGTGCGGGTGGTGGTGGATGAATTCGGCGGGTTCGTGGGGGTGATCGGTGCCGACGCCGTGCTGGCGGTGCTGGCGGGCTGGTGGCGGCGGCCCCAGCCCGCCGGGGAGGCCCAGGGATGACCGCAACGGCCATGGCCCCGCCGCCAGTTCTCGAGCGTTGTGAACAGCTGCTGCTGCGCTGGCGCGGCCAGCTGGCTCTGAGCGCGCGGGAGCGAGCCAGCCTGGGGCCGGAACTGGCCGCCTTCGATCGCCAGCTGGGGCGGCTGCGGCGCCGGGAGCTCCATGTAGCCGTGCTCGGCCGGGTGGGCGTGGGCAAATCGAGCCTGCTCAATGCCTTGCTTGGGGAGCACCGTTTCGCCACCGACCTGGCCCATGGCTCCACCAGAGAGCAGCAGCGGCAGCCCTGGCCCGGGGCGATGGCCGGGCCGCTGCAGGTGCAGCTGGTCGACACCCCCGGCATCGATGAGGTGGCCGCCGCCGCCCGGCAACGCCTGGCCGCCCGGGTGGCCCTGGGGGCTGATCTTGTGCTGGTGGTGCTTGATGGCGACCTCAGCCGGGTCGAGGCCGAGGCGGTGCAGCAGCTGCTGAGCTCGGGCAAACCCCTTCTGCTGGTGGTCAACCGCATCGACGGCTGGCCCGAGGGGGAGCGGCAGGCCCTGCTGGCCAGCATCCGCCGCCGGCTTCCCGCCGGCGCCCGTGAGCTGGAGCTGGTGGCCGTTGCCGCGGCGCCCCGGGGAGGCGTGCTGCGCCCCGACGGCAGGGTGCGCAGCGAGCCCCTGCCGCCGCTGGTGGAGCCCCTGCGCGAGCGGCTCACCGGCCTGCTCCGGGCCCATGGGGAGCTGCTGCTGGCCCTCAACGCCCTGGCAGCCGGCGATCGCTTCAACCAGCGGCTCTCGCACTGGCGCCTGCAGCAGCATCGCCGCCAGGCTCAGACCCTGATCGGACGCTTCGCGGCCCTCAAGGCCACCGGTGTGGCGGCCAACCCCCTGATTCTGCTGGATCTGGCCGGTGGTCTGGCCCTGGACACGGCCCTGGTGCTGCAGCTGTGCGAGCTCTACGGACTGCCGCTGAGTGGGCCTCAGGCCAGGGCACTGCTGGGCCGCCTCTCCGGCCACAGCGCCCTGCTGGGCGGCGCCCAGCTGGCCCTGCAACTGCTGCTCGGCGGAGTGCGCCAGCTGTTGCTGCTGGCGGCACCGGCCACCGCCGGGCTGTCCCTGGCTCCGGCGGCGCCGGTGGCCCTGGCCCAGGCGGCCCTGGCGATCCAGACCACCCGCCGGACCGGGCGGCTGGCTGCCGCCGCCCTGCTCAATGGAACCAAGCGCGGCCGGGCCCGCCCCGGGGCGCTGCTGCGCCGCCTGGGGCGCCATGACCCCCAGGCGCGTCAATGGCTGGAGCAGTGGCAGCTGGAGGGCCGCGAGGCCGTGAACGCCAGCCTGCTGCCGTGAGTGAATCCGCCGGCCAGCCGTCCTCGGTGGCCCTGTTCGGCACCAGCGCCGATCCACCGACCCTCGGGCACCGCAGCCTGCTGGCGGGGCTCAGCCGGCGCTATCCCCTGGTGAGGACCTGGGCGAGCGACAACCCCTTCAAGAGCCATGGGGCACCGCTGGCCATGCGGGCGGCCCTTCTGGAGGCGGTGGTGGAGGGTCTGGAGAGTCCCAACCTGCGCGTCGACCAGAGCCTGAGCAGCCCCAGGGCCCTCGACACCCTGGAGCGGGCGGCGCGGCAGTGGCCGGAGGCGGAGCTGGTGTTCGTGGTGGGCAGCGATCTGCTGCCCCAGATCCAGCGCTGGTATGCGGCTGATGAGATCCTGCGCCGCTGCCGTCTGGCGGTGGTCCCGAGACTGGGCTGGCCGCTCGACTCCCTGCAGATCGAGCAGCTCAATCGCCGGGGCGGCCGGGTGGAGGTGCTGCCCCTGCAGATCCCGGCCACGGCCAGCTCCGCCATCCGCCGTCACCCCGACCCTCAACTGGTACCGCCTGAGCTCTGGCCAGTGCTGCTGGAGCAGAATCTCTATGGCCTGCGCTCCTGTCTGGCCAGCCGCCCTCCCCTGCGCTGATGCGTCTTGCCCTGGCACAGATCAATCCCCTCGTGGGGGATCTGCGCGGCAATGCCGCCCAGCTGCTGGAGCACAGCCGGCGGGCCGCGCTAGCGGGCGCCGATCTGGTGATCAGCCCGGAGCTTTCGCTCTGGGGATACCCCCCGCGGGACCTGCTGCTGCGCCCCTCCCTGCTGCTGGAGCAGGGGCGGGTGCTCGAAGCCCTCGCCGCCGAGCTGCCGCCGGGGCTTGGCCTGCTGCTGGGCCTGGTGGATCCGATCGCCGGGCGCGAGCTGCCGGCCCTGTACAACGCCGCTGCCCTGGTGCAACGGGGCCGCTGGCGGGTGGTGGCCCGCAAGCGGCTGCTGCCCAGCTACGACGTGTTCGATGAACGGCGCTACTTCCAGCCCGGAGACCAGGCCTGCCTGCTGGAGTGGCCTGGGGCCGATCGGGTCTGGCGCCTGGGGCTCACCATCTGCGAAGACCTCTGGGTGGAGGAGCGGGTGCAGGGGCACCGGCTGGCGGGTGCCGACCCGATCGCGGAGCTGGCTCCCCAACGCCCCGATCTGCTGCTGACCCTCTCCGCCTCCCCCTTCGCCCAGGGGAAACCGGAGCTGCGGCTGGAGCTGGCGGGGGCGGCGGCGGCCCGCCTGGGCTGTCCGGTGGTCTACGTGAACCAGGTGGGGGGCAACGACGAGCTGGTCTTCGATGGGGGCAGCTTCGTGATCGATCCCCAGGCCCGGGTGCTGCGCCAGCTGCCCTGCGCCCAGGTGGCCCTCGAGCTGTGGGAGCCCAAGCCCCGGGACACGGCGCCAGCGGCCCCAGCCTCCCCGGCGCCGCCACCCCTGGAGCAGCTGTTCCGGGTGCTGGTGCTGGGGGTGCACGACTACGCCCGCAAGTGCGGATTCCAGCGGGTGGTGCTGGGGTTGAGCGGCGGCATCGACTCGGCCCTCGTGGCTGTGATCGCCGCGGCGGCCCTCGGGCCCGAGCAGGTGCAGGCCCTGCTGATGCCCTCCCCCTACAGCTCCGCAGGGTCGCGCCTCGATGCGATCGATCTCGCCAACCGGTTGGGGCTGCCCCACCAGACGGTGGCGATCAAGACCTTGATGGAGGCCTTCGACCACAGCCTGGATCCTGTTTTTGGGGGGGCTCCCCAGGGGCTGACCGCCGAGAACCTGCAGTCGCGCATCCGCGGCACGCTGCTGATGGCAGTGGCCAACCAGCAGGGCCGCCTGCTGCTGTCCACCGGCAACAAGTCGGAGCTGGCGGTGGGCTACTGCACCCTCTACGGCGACATGAACGGCGGGCTCGCGGTGATCGGCGATCTCTACAAGCCCACCGTGTTCCGGCTCTGCCACTGGCTCGACACTGAGGCCGCCGCCGATTGCCGCCAGTCCCTGGGCCTGCCCGCCAGCGGCGAACTGATCGGCGCCGCCATCCGCACCAAGCCCCCCAGCGCCGAACTGCGGCCCGACCAGCGCGACACCGATTCCCTGCCCGACTACGACCAGCTCGATCCCCTGCTCAGGGCCTACATCGAGGAGCTGCGTTCACCGGAGGAGCTGATCGTCCAGGGTCAGGTGGATGGCGAGCTGGCACGACGCGTGTACCGGCTGCTGCGCACGGCCGAATTCAAACGACGCCAGGCAGCACCCCTGCTGAAGGTGAGCGGCCGGGCCTTCGGCGGGGGCTGGCGCATGCCCATCGCCGCCGGACCGCTCTCTTGAGGGGGGCTCAGCTGAGGGGTCAGTGCCCAATCCGTGGCGAAAGCTGGCGATCGGGCGGCCAGCCCGCCAACCTGGAAGGAGCTTCTCATTGGCATGGCCAGCATGGGCCCAGCGGCACCGATCGCGAGCATCGGTGTTCCCAGGGAGATCAAACGGGATGAACAGCGGGTGGCCCTCAGCCCCGATGGGGTGAGGGAGCTGGTGTCCCAGGGCCTCGAAGTGCGTGTCGAGGCGGGAGCCGGCCAGGGGGCCGGCATGGAGGACGCCAGTTACGCCGAGGCTGGAGCGCGCCTGGTCGACCGCGAGGAGGCCTGGGGCGCCCATCTGGTGGTGAAGGTGAAGGAACCCCAGCCGGAGGAGTTCCCCTTCCTGCGCGGTGATCAGGTGCTGTTCACCTACCTGCACCTGGCCGCCTACCCCGAGGTGGGCCGGGCCCTGCTGGAGGCGGGCACCACCGGCGTGGCCTACGAAACCGTCCAGCTCGACAACGGCAACCTGCCGCTGCTGGCGCCGATGAGCGAAATCGCTGGTCGGCTGGCCGCCCAGGTGGGGGCCCATCTGCTCGAGAAACCCCATGGTGGCAGGGGTGTGCTCATGGGCGGCTGCGCCGGGGTGCGGCCGGCGCGGGTGATCGTGCTCGGAGCCGGCACCGTGGGCTGGCATGCCGCCCGGGTCGCCGCGGCCATGGATGCGGAGGTGTTCCTGCTGGATCACACCCCCCAGCGCCTGCGCCTGCTCGAGCCCCAGCGGATCGGGCGGATGGTGAGTCTGGTGAGCAGCAACAGCCTGATCGAGCGGCTGGTTCCCAGCGCTGACCTGGTGGTGGGCGCGGTGCTGACCCCCGGCAGCCGGGCCCCCACCCTGGTGGATGAGGAGGTGGTGAAGCGGATGAAGCCAGGCTCAGTGATCGTCGATGTGGCCATCGATCAGGGGGGCTGCATCGCCACCAGCCGCGAGACCACCCACACCGATCCTGTGGTGACCATCCATGGCGTTCAGCACTACGCCGTGGGCAACATGCCCGGCGCCGTGCCCTTCACCTCCACCGAAGCCCTGGTCAGCGTCACCCTGCCTTACATCATGGGCATCGCCGGTCGGGGACTGGTGGAGGCGGTCACCGAGCGGCCCGAGCTGCTCTCCGGCCTCAACACGGTGGATGGGGCCGTGTGCCATCCCGGAGTGGCCAAGGCCCTGGGGATGCCGACCCGCCATCCGATGGCCTGTCTGCGCTGAGCTGCTCCAGGGGCGGCAAGGGCCGCCGCAGGGCCTCGGGCTGCAGGCCCTCGCGCAGGGCCAGCACCAGGCCGGCAGCCTCCGCATAGCTGGCAGCGGCAATCGCGCTCAGACCAAGGCGCCCGGCACTCACCTCCAGCAGGGAAGGGTTGCCTTCCACGGCGATCAGGGGGATGCCCCGCTCCGCGCAGGCCAGGACAGCCTCACCGCCCAGGGCGCCGGCTGGGGCCACCACCGCGCCGATCCGGCTGGGATGAATCACGGCCTCACCAAGGGGCTCAGGCCCGGACTCGGGCCGCAGCGGGATCAGATCGGGAGCCCGGCTCAGGCCCACCAGCACGCAGGGAAGAAAGGTGTGGCCGAGTTCCTCCGCCGCGGCCAGGGGATCCAGACGCGGATCCAGGGACAGGGGGGCCAGGGCCGGGGCGTGGGCGCAGGGAAGGCCCAGCTGACGGCTGAGCAGATGGCTGATCACGGCTTCAGCGCCGGCGAGGGCATCGACGCCGCTGCCCTGGCGGTAGGAGGCCAGGGCCTCACTGCCGGGGTCATCGGGGAAGCGGGCCACCACGGCGATGGCGGTGGCACCGGCCTGACGCAGGCGTTCCCCCGCCCGGATCAGGGCATCCGGCCGGCCGATCCGGCCGCTGCTCACCCCGCTGGGGCCGAGCGAGAGGCACACCTCCAGGGGAACGTCGGTGCTGAGCACGGGGCCGATCGAGAGCCCCAGGCTGGCGCGGCAGGCCTCGGCCGCCTGCAGGTGGCGCAGGCGCAGCTCCTCCTCGATGCCGGCATCGAGCAGCAGGCCCACCCGCTGCGACGCCACCGGGGCCAGGGCCAGGTCGCCCGCCGCAAAGCGGTTCAGGGCCCAGCCCTCCACGTAGTGGATTCGCGGATCACTCCAGTACAGAGCGGCCGCATTGAGGGCATTGGGATGGGTGATCAGGCATCCGGAGGCGGCCGCCAGCAGCGGGGCCGCCGGCAGACCATCGCCGGCATAACCGCCGATGGCGCAGCCGATGCCGGTGGGAATCACCAGCAGGGTGGGCAGGGGCCGGCTCAAGGGATCTGAAGCAGGACCGCTTCGATCCGTAGCCGCCGCCGCCGCAGCTGGGAGCCCTCCTCAGCCGGCAGGGCGGCAGTGATGGCCCAGCGCAGGGCCTCTCCTCTCTCGGCCAGGGCTGAGCGCACCTGGGGCAGCAGCGGACCGGGGGCAGCCTCCAACCAGAAGTCCACTGTCTCGAGCCGGGGCACAGGAGGACGGTTCAGCGCTGGAACTGGCCGAACTGAGCCTCATAGAGCGCATCCTCCTGGCCAGCCAACAGGTTCAGATCGCTGCGGGGATAGGACACACAGAGCAGGGCAAAGCCCTCAGCCTGCAAATCGGCCTTGACACCCATGGCGTCGGGCTGGTACACCTCACCCTGGCGCAGACGGGCGGCACAGGTGGTGCAGACCCCGGAACAGCAGGAGCTGGGCAAGGGAACGCTG
Source organism: Synechococcus sp. EJ6-Ellesmere (assembly GCF_024345875.1). NCBI lineage: Bacteria > Bacillati > Cyanobacteriota > Cyanophyceae > Synechococcales > Synechococcaceae > Synechococcus > Synechococcus sp. EJ6-Ellesmere. Next base: position 9,331 of record NZ_JAGQBY010000042.1, on the reverse strand, counting down.
GCCTCCTCGGCCGCCGCGAGCACGGTCTGATCCGCCCGGCAGGGAAAGGTGTGGGTCACGCCGCCTAGCTCGGCGGTCACGGTGAAGCTGTCACTCATGGCGTGATGGGTACGCGGCAGGGGGCTGTCGATCCAGCGGTTCACCCCACCATCTTCCCGGACGACGTGACCCCGTCGAGCGGCAGCTCCAGCCACTGGCCGGGATGGGGCGCCAGGTATTCCGGCGGCTGGGGCTGGCCGGGGCCACAGGCTGGAGCTGTGAGGCAGAGATCGAAGCTGATCGAGAGGCGCAGGTCCTCCTCGTCCTCACTGGGCAACACGGCATGGTCGGTGCTGGAGGGGAAGAGCACCAGCAGACCCGCCTGTGGGGCCAGGTCGTGCCAGCCGGCATTGAGGGGATGACCCGAGGCGATCGGTCCGTCATGGCCCACCGCCAGGCCGGGCACGAGCTCATTGCTGCAACGCCCAGCGAAGAGTCGCAGGCAACCGCTGCGGCCGCTGCCATCACCGTTGAGGTAGTAGACGGCGCTGAGATGGGCATTGGGATGGTGGTGGCGCCCCACCACCTGGCCCGGCTCCGCCACCACAGGCCAGCTGCGCTGCAGATGCAGCCTGACGCGACCGAGATCGAAGCCAAGGGCCCGCAGGTAGTGGTGGGCTTCACGGCTCACCTGCTCCAGCAGCCAGCTGAACTCAGGCCGCTGATGCAACTGCCAGACGCCATGAAAATCACCGGTCCAGGCACAACCTGGATCGGGGTTGGCGTCCTGGTCGCCGCGCTGAGCAAGCACCTGTTGCAGCATCAAAGCCGAATCGAGCGGATCTGGCCGGAGCTGCACCCTGGCAATCGCCAGGGGGAACAGGCTGAGGATGCCCCGATCTGGCTCAGGCCATGGCTGTGGAACCACCGACCACTTCCAGGATCTCCTGGGTGATGGCCGCCTGGCGGGCCTTGTTGTAGTCGAGGGTGAGGCTCTTGGCGAGGGCCTTGGCGTTGTCGCTGGCGTTGTTCATGGCCGTCATCCGGCTGGCCAGCTCACTGGCCGCCGACTCCTGAAGGGAGCGCAGCAGCTGATTCTCCAGATAGAGCGGCAGCAGAGCGTTGAGCAACTGATCCGGGCTCTGCTCGAAAACAAAATCGGACTGCAGCGCAGGCTCCTGGTTCGGCGCGTTGCCGCGCTCGACAGCCAGCTGCCCTTCACGGGTGGTCAGACGGAAGATCTCATCGTCAGGGCTGGCGATGCCCTGCGGATCGAGCGGCAGCAAGGTCTGGGAGACCGGAGCGCTGCTCACCAGGTTGATGAACTTGGTGTAGATCATCTCCACACGGTCGGTGGAGCCGGAAAGGAATTCGGCCAGGATCTGATCGCCGATGGAGCGGGCCTCCTCGGCGTTCGGCACCTGGTCGAGCCCGGTGAAGGTGGCCGTGATCGGATAAGAGCGGTTCTGGAAGTAGGTGGTGGCCTTGCGACCGATCAGCACCAGGGAGATCTCGTAGCCCTGACCCTTCAACTCGGCAAAGCGCTGCTCCGTGCGCTTGATGATGTTGGCGTTGTAGCCACCGCAGAGACCCCGATCGGCGCTGACCACCAGCAGGGTGATGTGGCTGACGGAACGTTCCTGCTGGAGCAGGGGGGTGTTGACCACATCTTCGAAGCGCATGCGCGATTGAAGATTCTCGAGAACCCGGGCCAGCCGATCGGCGAAAGGCCTGGAGCGGAGCACTTGCTCCTGGGCGCGACGCACCTTGGCGGCGGCCACCAGGCGCATGGCCTCGGTGATCTTGCGTGTGTTCTTGACCGAACTGATCCGGTCGCGGATTTCCTTGAGGTTGGCCATGGTGGGGAGACCTCAGGCTGCGGCCAGAAGGGTGGACTTGACGTCGTTGATGGCGTCCTTGAGCATCGACTCAGCCTCGTCGCTGAGAACCTTCTCGGTCTGAACCTTGGTGATGAACTCAGGCTTGTTGGTCTTGAGGTAGTCGCGTAGTTCACGACAGAACTGCACCACCTGATCCACAGGCACCTCATCGATCAGGCCCTTGACACCGGCATACACCACAGCCACCTGCTCAGCCAGGAGCAGCGGGCTGTACTGAGGCTGCTTGAGCAGCTCGCGCAGGCGCTTGCCCCGTCCCAGCTGCGCCTGGGTGGCGGCATCGAGGTCGGAGGCGAACTGGGAGAAGGCGGCCAGTTCATCGAACTGGGCCAGCTCCAGTTTGAGGGTGCCGGCGATCTTCTTGATCGCCTTGGTCTGGGCGGCACCACCCACCCGGCTCACGGAGATACCCACGTTGATAGCTGGACGCAGACCGGAGTTGAACAGGTCGGAGCTCAGGAACACCTGGCCATCCGTGATCGAGATCACGTTGGTGGGGATGTAGGCCGAGACGTCGCCGGCCTGGGTTTCAATGATCGGCAGGGCGGTCATGCTGCCCTTGCCCATCTCATCGGAGAGCTTGGCGGCGCGCTCGAGCAGCCGGCTGTGGCAGTAGAAGACATCGCCGGGGTAGGCCTCACGACCGGGGGGACGGCGCAGCAGCAGCGACATCTGGCGGTAGGCCTGGGCCTGCTTGGTCAGGTCGTCGTAAACCACCAGGGTGGCCTTGCCCTCGTACATGAAGGACTCGGCGATGGCGGCGCCGGTGTAGGGGGCCAGATACTGAAGTGCGGCGGGCTCGGAGGCGCTGGCGGCCACCACCACGGTGTAATCCAGGGCGCCGCGCTCACGCAGTACTTCCACCACGTTGGCGACCGAGGCCGACTTCTGACCGATGGCCACGTAGACGCAGACGACGTCCTCACCCTTCTGGTTGAGGATGGTGTCGATGGCGATGGCGGTCTTGCCGGTCTGACGGTCGCCGATGATCAGTTCCCGCTGGCCGCGGCCAATTGGAATCATGGCGTCGATGGCCGTGATGCCGGTCTGCATCGGCTCATGCACCGACTTGCGCTGAATGATGCCGGGGGCCATCGACTCGATCAGGCGGGTCGAGGTGGTGGCGATCTCACCCTTGCCGTCGATCGGCACACCCAGGGGGTTGATCACCCGGCCGAGCATCGCCTCACCCACCGGCACCTCGGCGATGCGGGTGGTGGCCTTGACGGTGCTCCCTTCCCGGATACCGATGCCATCGGTCAGAAGCACGGCGCCGACGTTGTCGTCCTCGAGGTTGAGGGCAATGCCTTCACTGCCATCGTCGAACTGCACCAATTCACCGGACATGACCTGCTGCAGGCCGTAGATCCGGGCGATGCCGTCACCCACCGACAGCACGGTTCCAACGTTGCTGACCGAGACGGACTTGTCGTAGTCCTCGATCTGCTGCTTGAGGATGGCGCTGATCTCGTCGGGGCGGATGGAAACCATGGGTGGGGGATCCCCTGATGGGGAGGCGATGGAAGGAAGGAGTGGAAGGCGGAGGGGAGGGGGCTAGCCGGCCTTGGCCAGCGCCAGACCGAGGCGGCGCACCTGGCCGGCCAGGCTGGCGTCGATCACCTGGGAGCCCACGCTGACGACGAACCCACCGATGAGGGCTGGATCGATGTGCAGATCGAATTCCACCTTGTCGGTGCCGGCCACGGCCAGAACCTTGGTGTGCAGCGCCTGCTGTTGCTGCTCGCTCAGGGGCGATGCGGAGGTGATCCTGGCCAGAGAGATGCCGCGCTGCTCCCGGTAGAGCACCAGGAAACGATCCAGGACCGCATCAAGGATGGCGATGCGTTGACGATCGGCCAGCAGCTTGAGCAGGGTCAGGAAGGTGGGGGTGACCTCGTTCGCGAAGAGGGTCTCGAGGACCTTCTTTTTGGCCTCGGGCTCGATCACCGGGGAGACAAACGCGGCCCGCAACTCGGGGGAGGACTGCCAGACCTCGAGCAGATCCTTGGCCTCCTTGGCCACCTGATCGGTTTCCTGGCGCTGATCGACGACCTGAAGCAGGGCTTCGGCGTAGGGCGTGGAGATGGAATTGAGGAGCGGCATCAGGCTTGCCCGAGGCTGTTGATGGATTGGTCGATGAACCGGGCCTGAGCTTCGGCATCGAGCTTGCCGGGCAGGGAAGCCAGGGCTCTCTCGACAGCCCGGCGGGCGGCTTCGCGGCGCAGCAGTTCACTCACCCTGGAGGCTTCCGACTGAAGATCAGCGACGGCGCCGTGCTTGAGGCGGGCCATCTCTTCGACGGTCCGGCGCTCGCTGTCAAGGCGGAGGGCATCGGCACGGGCCTTGGCATCACTGCGGATCTTCTCAGCCTTCTTCTGGGCATCGGCCAGATCCTGCTTGGAGGCGGCCAGGGCCGTGGTGGTTTCCTGGAGACGCTGCTCGGCATCCTGGAGATCGGAGAGGATGGCCGCGCGCCTGGTCTCGAGGATCCCACCGAGCACCTTGGGCAGGAACCAGACCAACGCAGCGATCACGATCGCCAGGTTGATGACGTTGGTGTCGAAGAGGTTGAGGTTGAGGCCGAACCCCCCCTCATTGGCCAGAAGGGCCGGAATCGAGATGACGATGCTCATTGGGCAGCCAGCAAACGGGTGACGATCAGATCGCCGAGCCGGTCGGCTTCACCATTGAGAGTGTCTTCAGCCAGCTTGCGCTGAGTGTCGATCTCCCGCCGGGCGGCCTCGCGGCTGCCGTTGGCTTCCGCCTGGGCCGCGGCGAGGGCACTGCGGTAGAGACGGTCCATCTCCTGTTCGGCCTCCACGATCAGAGCCTGGGCCTGCTGGCGGGCTTCGCGCAGCTGCTGGCGCAGATCAGCCTCCAGCCGCTCGATCTGAGCCAGCTGCTGCTTGGCCTCGGCGCGGCTGGTGGAGATGTAGCTCTCACGCTCCTCGACGGTCTTGCCGACAGGGCGGAAAAAGAGAGCGTTGAGAATGAAGGTGAGGAGGACAACCTGAACCGCCATCAGCGGCAGGGTGGCATCGAGGTCGAACAGACCTCCCTCGGGAGCACCTGCTGCGGCAAGCAGTAGCCAGCTGGTCATGGGGCGGGGACGCTGGAGGGATCGGATGGCCCGCGCCGACCTGGGGCCGGTGGGGACGGAGTGGAGCGGTGGGTCCGGGAGTGGCGAATCAGCGGATCGGGGACCGTGGCCTCAGCCCGGTGCCCCGTTCCTGCCGGAGGCGATCAGCCGGCGAAGGGGTTCGCGAACAGCAGCACCAGGGCGACGACCAGGCCGTAAATGGTGAGCGCTTCCATGAACGCCAGGGAGAGCAGCAGGGTGCCGCGGATCTTGCCTTCGGCTTCGGGCTGGCGGGCGATGCCCTCGACGGCACCCTGAGCAGCGCTGCCCTGGCCGATGCCGGGGCCGATGGCGCCGAGGCCGACAGCCAGACCGGCAGCCACAACAGACGCTGCAGAAGTAATGGAATCCATGGTGGAACGTTGGGGATGTGGGGCGCCGGAAGAGCGCGGGTTGAACCTGGCGCCTGGGACATCTCCGCTGGGGAGACGGGCCCGGTTCAGACCGGACCTGCGCGCAGGAGATTTAGCAGAACGGCCGACCGGCCCGGAGGCGGCGGATCAGCCTGGAGGGATCAATGGTGCTCTTCGTGCACTGCTTCACCGATGTAATAAGCGGCGAGGGTGGCGAAGATCAGGGCCTGAATGGCGCTGGTGAACAGCCCCAGAAACATGGCCGGCAGAGGCACGACCAGAGGCACCAGGAACGCCAGCACCGCCACCACCAGTTCGTCGGCAAGGATGTTGCCGAACAAACGGAACGAGAGGGAGAGAGGTTTGGTGAAATCCTCGACGATCTTGAAGGGAAGCATGATCGGCGTGGGCTCCACGTAGTACTCGAAGTACCGGAAACCCTTGCGGCTCAGACCCGCGTAGAAATAAGCCAGAGAAACCAGCAGAGCCAGGGCGATGGTGGTGTTGATGTCGGCGGTGGGGGCCCCGAGCTCGCCACTGGGCAGGTGAATCAGCTTCCAGGGCACCAGGGCACCGCCCCAGTTGCTCACGAAGATGAACAGAAAGAGGGTGCCGATGAAGGGAAGCCAATCGCGGTAAGCCTTCTCGCCGATCTGCTCACGGGCCAGATCACGCAGATACCCCCAGATGAACTCCAGCAGGTTCTGCACACCCCGGGGGTCACGCTCCAGGTTGCGCGTGCCGGCCACCACGAGGGCCAGCAGCGCGCCGATGACGAGCCAGGAGCTCAGGAAGACCTGGCCATGGATCTGAAAACCACCGACATGCCAGTAGAGGTGCTGACCCACCTCCAGTTCGGCGAAGGGAAGAGAAAGAGGCAACGGAACCATCGAGGGGTACAGAGGTGCCGCTGAAGCGACGGATGGAGTGATCAGGAGATCGAAGGATCGCTGATCAGGGGCGGACGAAGGCCTGAAGCAGAAGCGCCGGCTTGTAGAGCAGGAACCCGATCAGGGCCGGGAGGACCTCCAGCTGAGGGACCCGGGAGCAGCCCAGCACGAGGAGCACCGGAACCAGGAGCTGGGCTTTGCCCACCTGCTTGGACTCAGCTCCGATACGACCGACGCTGCGAGCCAGAAGGCGCAGGTAGAGCATGCCGGAGACCGCTCCGAGGGAGAGGCTCAGGGCTGTGGTCCGGTCGAACAGAAGGGCCGCCGCGAGGGCCGCCACAAGTGAAATGACCGCGGTGGACAACAGCAGACGGCGTTGCAGCCGGATGAAGTCCTCAATGCCGTTGTCGGGGCTGTCCACCACGGGGGCGGACTCGGGGGATGGGGCCGGCGGCACCAGTGTGGGGACCGCCAGTTCTCTCCCGGCCAGGCCACGCAGCAAGGACGACCGCAGATCAGAAGCCTCCTGGGGGAACACCTCAGGGGAATCAGGCCCGGCTGGGGTGCCGGATGCGGGGGTGGCCTGCAAGCGCGTCAGCACATCGGAAACGGCGCGCGGAATCTATCACAAAGGTGTTACAAGCCTGTGCCGGAGCGCCCGCTGGCAGGGGCCAGCAACAGCAGGCGGCGGCTCCAGAGGGTGCGGGCCACCGCAGCCTGCTGATCGGGTGACCAGCCCAGGGACAACCGACCGATCGGGGTCGACTCCGGCGCCGCATCAAGGGCCTTCAGCAGCGCCAGGTCCTGATCGTCGAGCTCGATCGGTCTGAGGTCGGGATCGAGCAGCGTGGCCCCCGGCCAGCCCCAGAGACAGGGGTTGCGTCGTCCGCAGGCCGAGAGCAGCTCCTCATCGTTGTCCCAGGAGCTGACGCGCAGGGGGCCGCGGCTGAGAAAGAACTCGAAGTGGCTGATGTCGGGGTCGAGGCTTTCCACCAGGGCCCAGCGCTGGCGGTCGGGCAGGGCCCGGGCCCGCTCCAGCAGTTCTCCCTGCAGCAGGCGGGCCGGATCCCAGACCTCGCGGTTGGAGAAGCCGGCGAACTCGAGCCCGGCGCTGGCCACGAAGCGGAACAGGCCCGCCAGGTCGTAGCTGGATTCCTGGGGATGGAGGTACATGTCGGCGAAATTGGCGTCCGCCGCGGTGTCGAGGGCCCAGCGCTGCTCGTGGTGGCGGCGCAGGCGGTTGGTTTCCGGCAGCTGCTCGAGAAGGGCACGGCCCAGACGCAGGCCCTCCCCATCCCCCACCACCTCCAGGGCCGTGAGCGCCCTCTGCACCCGGTGGATCTCCCAGCGGCCGCCATCGGCATAGAGAAACAGGTGCAGCAGTCCACCAGGCCTGAGCAATGCCGCCAGGGCCTGCAGCCCCGCTTCGGGCTGACGCAGGTGGTGCAGCACCCCCACGGAATTGATCAAATCGAACGGGCCTTCGCCGTCGAGCTCCAGCAGGCTGCGCTGCTCGAGGCGCAGGGAGGAACAGTGCCGGGCACCGCCGGAGCGGCGCAGCCGCTCGCGGGCCACCTCAAGGGCACCCGCGCTGATGTCGACTGCCAGGATCTCCGCGCCGGGGTTGAGATGTGCCAGGTAATCGGTGCTCACACCAGTGCCACAGCCGGCATCCAGCAACCGCACAGGCGGGCCCGCCTCCGGCAGGCGACCCGTGCAGGCGCTGCTGACGCAGGGGTAGCTCCAGCGCCAGTTGTAACCAGGTGGGGGCCCGTCCTGGAGCGGATCCCCCGGATAGGGAAAGCGGTCGTAAAAGGCGCTCACCGCCGGCGTGGCGGCATCGGCGGGGCCTGGGCTCATCGGTGCGGGGATGCGATCCATGGGGAGCTTTTCATGGGCCGGGCCCACCAGGGCCCATTCGTGGCGGCCGGAGTCGATCTGCCGGCAGTCCGCTGCAAACATTTGTTCATGCCTGGCGGGAGGACAGGAGCACAGCCGTAACGTGACTCCGCCCGGTACACGCCCGTTCATGACCGTGACCGCCAGCAGCGGCAGCACCAGGGTCAGCCCTCAGCTCTACGACACCCTGCCGCTCTCCAGCGTCCGTCAGGCGGAGCAACAGGATCGGTTCCCCGAAAAGGTGGAGCTCGAGACCCTCCTCAGCTTCTACCGAAGCGGCTCTGCCCGCGTGGAAGCGGCTCGAGTGATCTCCGCCAATGCCGACACGATCGTCGCCAAGGCCGCCAACCGGATCTTCGCCGGTGGCACGCCGCTCTCCTATCTCGATGCTCCCCTGACCCCCTTCAACGTGGGTCAGCCGGAGACCACGACCCTGGCCAGCGATCAGGTGGCCGCCGCCACCTCCGTGCGCACCTTCGCCCAGGGCAGCGGTGGCACCGGCCTGCTTGGCCGGATCCTCGAAGGGGTCCAGGCCGATGCCGATGTGCGGGTGGTGCTACCCCCCGGCTTCAGCCCGATCAGCGTGGCGCGCTACGGCACCGAGCGCATGCGCAAGTCGCTGCGCGACATGGGCTGGTTCCTGCGCTACGTGGGTTATGCCCTGGTGGCCGGTGATCCCAGCATCCTGGCGGTGAACACCCGCGGCCTGCGCGATGTGCTCGAGAAGGCCTGCTCCCTGGCCGCCACCAACGTGGCCCTGCAGGAGATGCGCGCCGCCGCCGCCAACCTCTTCCGCAAGGACTCGGAATCCAGGCAGCTGGTGATCGACTGCTTCAACGTGCTGCTCAAGGAGCTGGCCGTTCCCACCCCCTCGGCGCGCCAGCGTCTGGGCAGCCCCGAGAACCAGGGTCTGCAGCTCCCGGCCACCTACGCCCTGGCCGCCGAATCCCGCCAGCGCTTCGTGATGAAGCCGGGCCTCTCCGGCCGCGAAAAGGCCGAGGTGATCCGGGCCGCCTACCGGCAGGTGTTCGAGCGCGACATCGTCAAGGGCTACTCCCAGGTGGTGGCCCCCGTGGAAGCCACCCAGGTGTCCCAGGGTCAACTCTCGATGCGGGAGTTCATCCGCGCCCTGGGGCGCAGCAAGGAATACCGGCGGCAGTTTTACGGCCGCTT
>NZ_JAGQBY010000041.1:0-19907 GCF_024345875.1 Synechococcus sp. EJ6-Ellesmere | reverse complement strand
AGGGGCCGAATCCCCATGGCTGGCCCAGCGGCGGATCCACCTCCCCCCGATGCCGGCGCCTCAGGGCCGCCAGCACGGTGCGCAGATCGAGGCGATGGCTCACCAGGTGTCACAGCAGGGGATTGGCGACCTAAGCAAAGAAGGCCCAGGTCTCCTCCAGCAGGCGGGAATCGCTGGGGCCGCCGTCCGGATCCTGGGGCCGCATCGACTGGGAGAGGATGCTGATGGCAAGGTCAAGGCTGTGACGGTCGTCGTCCTCCAGCAGGCTGAGCCGTCTCTCCAGCTTCAGCCGGGAGATCGCCGGAGAGCGGGCCTCGAACAGGCCGCCGAGGGGCGGCAGGCTGGCCATCAGGGCGGTGTACCGGGGGCTCATTTCACGACGCCCTCCAGCAGGGCTCGGAAGCGGGGCTGCAGATGCTCGAGGATGGCCTCGGCCACGGCCCTGTCGGTGAGATCCAGCACCACGTCGCGATCCTCCAGCCGCAGACGCATCCCCGCCCCGCCGTCGCGGGCCACACCGAAACTGATCCCATCCCGCAGCATGGAGCGGGAAATCAGCTGAACGAAGTGGGTGAGCACCCCCTTCTCGAGTTCCTCGGGGTTCTGGCTGAGTTCGGACAGGCCGGCCACATGGCGCGGCAGCAGCACCTCCATCTGCTCGGAGCGGTCCGCCTCCGGCCGCACCCGGCCTACCACTTCCAGGATCATCTTTTCCAGAATCTCCTGCTTCTGCTGCTCCTCCCCCACCAGCTGCCGCACTTCACCACGAAAGCGCTCCATCAGGCGGGTCTTCATCGCCAGCACCGCATCCCGCAGAGCCAGCTCCAGGGCATGACGGCCGGAGGTCTGCAGATTCTCGGCCTCCTGGCGGGCCTCCGCCAGGATCTGGTCAGCCTGCTGCCGGGCTTGGTCCACGGTGCGCTGGGCTTCCTGCCGCGCCTCGGCCACCATCTGATCGGCCTGGCTGCGGCCCGCCTCCACCCCCTGATCGCGCAGCCGGGCGATCAGCTGCTCCACCCCGGCAGCCACCTGAGCCGGGGTCTCCTGGCGACTGGATCCTGATCTGGGCATGGGTGACTCCTGCAGCGTTGGGGCCGGGGGACGAGATGAAACGGAACGGCGCTAGGTGGCCGGGATGCCGCCCGCGGCCACCAGGGCGAACACGAAGGCGAACACCGCGAAGCCCTCCACGATCGCCGCCGGGGCAAGCGCGAGGCCGAAGATCTCAGGCTTCGACTTCGAGCCCGCGATCGCCGAGGCACAGCACAGACCCTGATAGATCGCGGCCACCAGGAACGCGACCCCGGCCAGCACGCCGATGCCGAAGAGGCCTCCGGCATTCCCAGGACTGACCGGGCGGTTGAGAATGAACATCACCACGATGCCGTAGATCGACATCGAGGAGGGCAGGGCCGACAAACCGACGAAGCGTCCATAGCCACTGTTCACTTCCATCATGGCGCCGATGGCGGCCTGGCCGGCGATGGTGCAGCCGATGGCGGCTCCCATGGCCCCGAGGGCAACCGGTGCGTAGATGCCGATCCAACCAAGCACCAACAGAGAAAAGTGGTCGTTCAAGAAACAGGCTCCTTTTTAACGAAGGGTTGAAAGGGATACCCCTCCTCGGAAAGGCTCCAATTGAAGAATTCGATGAAGTTCAGGCGCAGGCCATGCACAAATCCACTGATGATTGCCAGCAACAGATTGATACCGTGACCAAGCAGCAGAATCAGAATAGCAATCGGTAGACCCAATGGTACGTCTGAGTGATAGATCTGCGCAGCAAGTTGATTGAACGTAACCGCCAGAGATGCGCTGGCCAAGCCCAAGGCAAAGAGCCTCAGGTAGCTCATCACATCGCCGAACAGCTTGGAAATGTTGGTCAGTGATCCCAGACCATCAACAAGGCGCAGGATCAGATCAGCCGGATGGGCGATCGGCCGCTCGCTGCTCAGCAGAAGAATGGTGAGCAACCCACCGGCCCCCAGCCCCACGCCCACATTCCCCGCCCAGGTCGTGCCCGCTCCGAGATAGACCACGAGCCCGGCAAGGATCACCGCCATCCAGCCGATCGGTTTCGCCCTGGCCGCCACGCCAGGGCCGCGGATGGCCACGATGCCGTTGGCGAGCAGCAGGTGAAGGCAGCCCACCACGAGCGAGACCTTCATCATCGCGTCGTAGTCATTCAGGTTCAGGAGGTTCAGCCGCGCCAGAGGCGATGCCGCCGGGGGCTCAATGCCGAAATAGCTTCCCGCCAGCACGCCATAGAGCAGCGCGAAGCTGAGCCCCACAACCGCCACGATGCGGAAATGGCGCCCCCCCGGGCTGCGCCCCATCCCCTTACAAAGCAGGCCCACCAGCACAGCCAGCACCAAGGCGTAGCCGGCATCGGCCAGGATCATGGCGAAGAAGAAGGCAAAGGAGAAAAGGACCACGATCGAAGGGTCCCAGTCGCGATAGCCGGGGGTTTCGTAGAAAGTCACCAGGTCCTGACCTCCGCTCAGGGTGACCGGATTGGAGAGGAGCGTGGGCGGTGCATCCTTCGGTTCGGGCTTCTCCGCCAGGAACGCCAGACCGTGCTGCTGGGCGAACGCATCGAGACGGGCAAGCTCGCGCCTGGGTAGCCAGCCCTGAAGCTGCAGCAGGGTGCCGTCGTCCTGGGTCATGCCACTGGCCTGGGCGCGGGCCTGGGAGTCTTCGGCGCGGGCCAGGTGCCGCGACAGCAGGAAGATCCAGCGGCTCAGGGCTTCATGGTCCGCCTCCACCTCCTCAAGGTCTGTGCGGGCTGCATCCAGGTGCCGCCGCACCACGGCGGTGGGCTCGGAGCCGACATGGGAGCGGGGCACGGGCAGGGCCTCCGGATCGGGCTCCGAAGAGGCGATCAGGGCGAAGTAGAGGTGGCGGGGGCTTGCGTAGAGAAGCTGAAAAGGCACCTCCAGGCTGGCCAGGGCCTCGCGGAACGGCTTGGCCTTCGGATGGGGCACCCGATAGAACCAGAGGCGCTGTCCGCCCAGCTGATCGAGGTCCGGCAGCGCCACATCACCCCAGGGCTCGAGCTCCCGCAGCCGGGCCTCCAGGGCCAGGAGCCGATCCTCGGCCTCCCGCTGGCGCTGCCGTGTGGCCAGGGCCTCGGCAATGAGGCGATCGAAATCGAAGTCGGCATCCACGCGGGTCTGATGGCGACGCCGCCGCACGTCGCTCAGGTAACGCAGTGCCTGCCGCGCCTCCTCGATCGGCCGGGCCGTAACGAAGGTGCCCTCTTCCGGAGGCGCCGCCAAGGGGATCAGGTGCAGACAGCCCAGCCGCTGCAGCCCATCGATCAGGTTGTCCTTGTCGGCCGAGAGGCCAACAACAGTGACGCGCGCCAAGGGAACAATGCTCATCGGCCCAGCACCTTCTCCTTCTTGCGCTTGGCGATCTTGGAGTTCACCACTCCGGCCCGCTCGGCGTCGGCGAGGTAGATCGTGATCGTCTTGATCGTGCCCCGGGTGCGGGGGATCAGCACCTTGTCAAACAGGTTGAACCGCTGGGTCACCGTGCGCTCAGCCTCCCGCAGCCGCTCAAGCCGCTGCTCAGCCACCTGGAGTTCGATCCTGGTGCTCAGAGCGTCCTTGAGACATTTCACCACCCGGTCGACCCAGAAGGGCAGGGAGAGCAGGCCGTAATCCGCCACCGCCACGCTCACCCGGTCCACCCTGGGCAGCCGGGTGCCCATCAGGTTCTCCTCCCCGACCCGCACGTCGGTGAGCCGGACGAGGCCATCAAGCAGGATCTCCTGGTGGGCCAGCATCGGGTAAACCCTGCCCACCTCCTCCTCCAGGGAGCGGAGCCGCTCCACAAGGGCCTTCACCGACTGGCTGGCCTGATCACGCTCGGCACTGAGCTGCCGCCGCTTGAGATCGAGGGAGGGAAGAACATCGCGGTAGGTCTTCAACAGGCCCTTCTGGCGCGTCAGCGAGGCCTTGGTCAGGGAAAGCCTGCTCATGGCTGCTGCGCCTGCCTGGGGAAATACTTGTCGATGAGGGGCTGCTTCATCAGCAGCTCCTCGGGCTCGAAGCATTCCGCCATCGTCTGCCAGGCCAGATCGAGAGCAGCTTCAAGGGGAAGATCCACATTGATGTCCATGAAGCGAGTACGGAACAGCTCACCGAACTTGATCAGTTTGGTATCGAACTCGGAGAGCTCAAAGGCCATGGCCTGCTTCTGCTGGGCATCCCTGGCACCGGAGTAGAGGCGAATGGTGGTGTTCATCACTTGATTGTGATCCTCCCGCGTCACCTTGCCGATCACGTTCTGCTTAAGACGTGACAGCGATCCGAAGGGATCAATCATTCCATCATGAAGGTAGAACTGGCCTTCCGTGATGTAGCCGGTGTTGTCGGGAACCGGATGGGTGACATCGTCGCCGGGCATGGTGGTGACCGTAAGCACGGTGACCGATCCACCCTGGGCGTAATCGGCGGCTTTCTCGTAGCGACGGGCCAGCTGGGAATAGAGGTTGCCGGGGTAGCCGCGGTTGGCCGGCACCTGATCCATGGCGATGCTGATCTCCTTGAGGGAATCGGCGTACGCGGTCATGTCCGTGAGCAGTACAAGCACCCGCTTGCCCTCCTCCACCGCGAAGCGTTCCGCCACCGCCAGGGCCATGTCCGGAATCAAGGTGCGCTCCACAACGGGATCGGAAGCGAGATTCACGAACATCACCGTACGCGGGAAGACGCCAGCCTCCTCGAAGGTCTTGCGGAAGGAATAGTAATCGTCGAAAATCAGCCCAAGCCCGCCGAACACCACCACATCGGCATCGGCCTGAATGCCAATCCGGGCAAGGAAGTTGTTAAAGGGTTCACCGGAAACAGAGAAGATCGGAATCTTCTGGCTTTCCACCAGGCAGTTATAGATATCGATCATCGGCACATTGGTGCGGATCATCTTTGACGCCAGGATGCGACGCATCGGATTGACCGAAGGGCCACCGATCGCCACGCGGGCATCCTCCGAAAGGCTTGGGCCGCCATCGATCGGCTCGCCCGTGCCACGGAACACCCGTCCCAGGATGTTGCCCGAATAGGTGACGGTCATCGGGTGGCCGAGGAAGCGCACCTGGGAGTCGGTGGAAACACCCTTGGTGCCCTGGAACACCTGCAGGGCCACCACCGTCTCCCGCAGCTCGATCACCTGGGCCAGGGACACCCTGCCATCCGCACCCTGCACCACCGCCAGGTCGTTGAAGCGAGGGGCTGTCTCGCCATCGTGACCACCGGGCGGCACCTCCACCCGGATGATGTCACCGACGATCTCAAGGATCTTGGAGTAGCTGATCAGAATGCTCATGTCAGAGCGGACGCCAGAGCAAGCAATGAAGAACAATAGCCTGACGCTCGATCATATATTCGAAAACCACGCATTTGAATTTATTTTAGTCTAAAAGAAATCAAGAGCGGTAGGATTTAGGGCATCTTAACGAGTTGAGACAATCTTCGGGCGGAAGGCCAAGATGCCGAAAGCCACGCGAAGCTCAGGGCCAGTGGATGCGGTCGTGCAGAACATGATGATCATGAGCTTCGTGCTGAAAAGCCAACATCAGCCCCTCAGCCCTGCGAAGATCCATCCAACCCATGGGGACGTGCCTAAGACTGCGGAGCGGGAGCACATCGCAAACGCCACCGCCTTGTTCTTCGCCGGTCGACGGGTAGCGCTTAGGCAACAGGTGGGCGCAGGAACGTGAGCAGCAGTGTCTGTTGACGTCCCGTCGTGCCAGCCAGGGGTAGGACGGGTCTGAATTGCTCGGAAAGCGCACCAGGCCGAGCATGGTGAATCAAGAATCGTGGTCTCTGCGGTTCGCAGTGGTCATCAACCTGATCATGGCCCTGACGGGGGCAATCGCCTCCTGGATCTGCAATGCCCAGGCTCTTGCTCTGGATGGCTTGCTACCAGGCTTGAATGCACTGATGATTCGCATGGCAGCACGGCTGAGAAGCCAGCCGTTGCGACGACCGGACCGCCGCTATCCTTACGGCTACTGGGCGCTGGAAAGCCCCTACACAGGGAGTCGATCACTTCTTCTGCTGGGAATTGTCGTGTTCGCCTCGCTCAGCTCGATCGACAGGATTCTCGGCCACCTCCATGGCGCCAGCGTCGCGGCGGCAGGCAAAGCCAGGTGCTGGCCATGGAAAGGCGGGCCATGCTGGTAGGGCAGCCCTCAGTGCCGGCCTGGGAATGGCCCTTGCCATCACCCCCCTTCTGCTGGGAACGCCTCTGGCGGGGATGGTGCCGGCGGGTGATGCCTGAATCGTCCTGCTGTTGTGTGGGCTGTTGGTGGTGAAACCACTGCGGAGCCTCAGGGATGCGGTGCGTGAGCTGGCTGGCGTGGCCGCCCATTCCACGGTCCGACAGGCAGTTCACACCATGACCAGGCAGGAGCTGGAATCGCAGCCCATCCGGTTGGTTGACGATGCCGTGTTCAGCTCAGGTCGGGCGGTTCTGGGAGTGCTGTACATCGATCCCAACACGGCTCTGTGGGCATTGGATAGGGATCTGCTGCGGGATCGGCAGGAGCGGACGTGTCGTCAATGCTTTGAGAATCATGCCCTCGAGCTGGTGCTGTCACTCCACGTCCACCGGATCTTCGTGCTGCCATCTCTCCGTACATGAAGGAGTCTAAGCCTGAGTGGAAAGGTAGCTAGATTGACGGCAGGATTTAAACCCCAGGTCAGGAGAAAGACGTGAGATCATCTGGTTGTTCTGCGGCAGTCTTTGACACCAAGCCCTACGACCGCATTCACTTGCCTGCTGCAGTGGGTTCAGACATTCACCTACGATTTCTGCCCTTTCGTCTGAGTGCCGAAACCGCTGCTGCTGCCAGTGGCGATCGAGCTGTCTGCGTGTTCGTCAACGATGCCGTGGACAGGGAATGCCTGCAGCAGCTTTCCGCCCAGGGCACTGAATTGCTTACCCTGCGCTGCACTGGTTTCAACAATGTGGATCTCTCCGCAGCCCGTTGTCTTGGGATCACGGTCACCCGTGTTCCCATCTACTCTCCATATGCAGTAGCGGAACATGCTGTGGCCTTGCTGCTTGCGCTGAACCGCAGAATCCACCGCGCTTTCAACCGCGTGAGAGAACTGAATTTCTCACTTCAGGGGCTGGTCGGATTTGATCTGAACAAAAAGACTGTGGGAATTGTAGGAACCGGCAAGATCGGGCGAATCGTTGCTCGCATCCTGCGTGGCTTCGGCATGGTGGTTGTGGCCTACGACCCCTACCCTGATGCAGCATGGGCAGCTCAGGAAGGGGTCACCTACGTGGATCCGCTCACCCTGGCAAGCCTCAGCGATGTGATTTCACTCCACATTCCGCTGACTCCGGAAACGCACCACATCATTCGCCGTGAAACAATCGAGTGCATGAAACCAGGTGTGATCCTGGTGAATGTGAGTCGAGGGGCACTCATCGATACAGCGGCCTTGATCGAAGCTCTGAAATCCGGCCATCTTGGAGGCGTTGCACTTGACGTCTACGAAGAGGAGGAAGGGGTGTTCTTCGAGGATCTTTCCGGCACCGTACTGCAGGACGATCTCCTGGCCCGAATGCTGACCTTTCCCAATGTGCTGATCACGGCCCATCAGGCCTTCCTCACCCATGAAGCTCTGATGGACATTGCTCGCACCACAGGGGCCAATCTTCGGGCTCTTTACACAGGAGATCCCTTCGTGGAAGGTTCTGTGCTCACTTGATCCATGCAGACTGGTTTCATGGAGGATTCCACCAAAGGGCGGAGCCACCCGATCGGCGCCACGTTGGAACACGCTGGTGCCAATTTCTGCCTCTTTTCCCGAACGGCAACGGCTGTGGAGCTTCTGTTGTTCGATGGCGTGAACGACACACGGCCGTCGCGGGTCGTCAGGCTCGATCCTCTGGCCAATCGCACCTACCACTATTGGCATGCCTTTGTGCCAGGAGTGGAGGCGGGTCAGGTGTATGGCTACCCGGTCCATGGTCCCCGGGACCCTTCACGCGGCTTGTACTTCGACGCCTCCCGGGTGTTGCTCGATCCCTATGGAAGGGCTGTGGCGATCCCGGAGGGCTCCGGAGCCATGAAAAGTGTCGTCGTCGACTCGGGAGCCTACGACTGGCAGGGTGATCAGCCTCTGCGCCATCCCTGTGCCCGCACGATCATCTATGAAATGCACGTGCGGGGATTCACCGCCCATCCAAGTTCCGGAATTCCCCAGGAGCGGCGGGGAACCTATTCAGGTCTGATTGAAAAGATTCCCTATCTGCAGGATCTCGGCATCACAGCCGTGGAGTTGTTGCCGATTTTTGCCTTCGATCGTCAGGCCGCCCCTTCAGGCCATCGGAACTACTGGGGCTACCAGCCCCTGGGATTCTTCGCACCCCATCCTGGCTACAGCCGCAGGGAAGACCCCGTGGCCGCTGTCGATGAATTCCGGGACATGGTGAAAGCCCTGCATCGTGCGGGGATTGAGGTGATCCTGGATGTGGTGTTCAACCACACGGCAGAGGGGGGGGTGGATGGGCCCACCTTCTGCTTCCGGGGCATCGACAATCCAAGTTACTATCTTTTCAAGGAAGGGGGCAGTCAATACGCGGATTATTCAGGCTGTGGAAACACCTTGAATGCCAACCACCCTGTTGTGCGGCGGATGATCGTTGACAGTCTCCGTTACTGGGTTGGGGAGATGCATGTGGACGGTTTTCGTTTTGATCTGGCCTCCATCCTCGCGCGTGATTCAGCAGGCCATGTGCTTCCCAATCCCCCCGTTCTCTGGGACATCGAATCGGATCCTCTGCTGGCGGGAACCAAGCTGATCGCTGAAGCCTGGGATGCCGCTGGGCTCTATCAGGTGGGCAGTTTCGTCGGCGACAGCTGGCGCGAGTGGAACGGGCGCTTTCGCGACGATGCCCGTGACTTCTTTCGCAGTGCACCGGGGTCCCTCGGCAGGTTCGCTGATCGCCTGATCGGCAGTCCTCAGATCTATGGACACAAGGAACGGGAAGCGGAGCAGAGCATCAATTTCGTGACCTGTCACGATGGATTCACCCTCAACGATCTGGTTTCCTACAACCACAAGCATAATGAGGCCAATGGGGAACAGAATCGCGACGGCTGCGATGACAATCGCAGCTGGAACTGTGGCGTTGAAGGACCTAGCGATGATCCAGCCGTGGAGAGCCTGCGCAGCCGGCAGATCCGGAACTTCTTCGCTGTCACCCTGCTTTCTCTGGGTATCCCAATGCTGCTGATGGGCGATGAGGTCAGACGCTCCCAGCATGGCAACAACAACACCTATGGGATGGATAATGCCGCCAACTGGTTCGACTGGACCCTGCTTGACCAGCATGCCGATCTGCATCGTTTTGTGAAACTGATGATCAGCCGTCGATTGCTACGCAACCTTCACTCAGAACAGCAACGAACCAGCCTGAATATTCTGATCCGTGATGCCACTAAGGCTTGGCATGGCAGTCGTCTCAACAACCCCGACTGGGGAGAGAACTCACACAGCATTGGTCTCACAATTCAGCTCAAACGGGAAAACACCTGGCTTCACCTGATCCTGAATGGCTATTGGAAGCCTCTTGACTTCGAGCTTCCCTTGACCGGCACAGACACTGTCACATCTTGGCGGCGCTGGTTGGACACATCGCTCGCTTCTCCAAACGATATTGTGCCTTGGGAGATGGCCCCATCACACAGAGGAAACACATACGCAGCCGCAGAACGATCGGTTGTCGTTCTTTATTCGACTGGATGAGGCATGCAACTGCGCGCGATCAGGCCCTCTTCGTCGGCCGGAATCCTCAGCAGATCCACGGGCCTGAGCCAGGCCACTGCCTCCTGCAGTTCGGCCAGCAGGGCATCGTCGTGTTCACCGATGCCTCCGGTGAGGGCGATCACATCCACACCCCCGAGGCAGGCCGCCATCGCACCGATACCGGCCAGAAGTCGGTGCCGGAACACCGCCAGAGCCAACAAGGCCCCCTCATGGCCAGCAGTGGCAGCAACCCTCAACTCCCGCATGTCGGCACTCAGACCGGAGAGGCCGAGCAGACCGCTCTCGGTCTGAAGGCCGCGCTCGAGGAGCGCCGGCGACAGGCCCTGCTCCAGCAGGTGCAGCAGCAATCCCGGATCCACGGAGCCACTGCGGGTGGCCATCACCAGGCCCTCCATCGGCGTGTAACCCATGGTGGTGTTGAGGCTGCGGCCAGCTCGGATGGCGCAGAGCGAACAGCCCGCCCCCAGATGGCAGCTGATCAGACGAAGTGGCTGAGCAGCCGTGCTTCGACGATCGACATAAGTCCGACTGACCGTTTCACTGACATGCTGATGGCTTAATCCATGGAAGCCGAATCGGCGCAGGCCCTGAGTCCGCCAGGCCTGCGGCAGGGCATAGGTGCTGGCCTCGGGTGGCAGGGTGCAGTGGAAGGCGGTGTCAAAGCAGGCCCACTGGGGAAGCTGCGGCTGCCAGTTGCCCACCCAGCCCATCACCCTCAGGGCCGGACCGTTGTGCAGCGGTGCCAGGGGCACCAGTTGCTCAAGAGCCTTGAGAGCTTCCGGGTCGAGCAGGGTGGGACCGGTGAAGCGCTCGCCGCCATGAACCACGCGGTGGGCCACCAGAAGCAAATCGACCTGAAGAGCCTCCAGCGCTGCGGGCAGCCACGCTGCAAGCACCTGCTCCAAAGCGCCGACCCCATGACTGTCCGCACCGATTGCCGCTGCGGCACCGTCGCCGTCCTTTTCGCCGGGGTGCCAGGGGCGCTGATCACGCCAGAGGCAGGTTCCATCTGGAGTGAACAGGGCAGCCTTGAGGCTGGAGCTGCCCGCATTGAGAACCAGGACCGCTAGGTGTCGTGCAGGAATCTGGCCAGCCATGCCTAGGTCGCTACCGGCAGGGTCCAACGCCAGTCGGTGACTTCCGGTGCGTCCATTCCGTAGGTATGGGCGTACTCACGGTGCCGAAGAATCGAGTCCCTCATGCGTTCCTTGAGGTGGGCGGCACGGGAGCCGAGCGACGGAACACGATCGATCACGTCCATCACCAGATTAAAGCGATCGATCTGGTTGTTCATGGCCAGCTCGAGCGGTGTGTTGATGTTGCCCTTTTCCTTGTAGCCGCGCACGTGGAAATTGGAGTGGTTCGTTCGGCGGTAAGTGAGGCGGTGAATCAGCCACGGATAGCCGTGGAAGTTGAAGATTACCGGCTTGTCGGTGGTGAAGATCGTATCGAAATCGCGATCTGTTAAGCCATGGGGATGCTCCGTTGGCTGGGTGAGGGCAAACAGCTTGACCACATTGACAACCCGGATCTTGAGTTGCGGAATCTCAAGGCGGAGGATCTCCACGGCTGCCAGGGTCTCCTTGGAGGGAATGTCGCCGGCGCAGGCCATCACCACATCAGGATCATCAGGCTCAGTTCCGCAGTCGTCGTTGCTGGCCCAGCGCACAATGCCGATGCCCTTGGCCACATGAACACGGGCTTGCTCCAGGGTGAGATATTGGAGATGCTTCTGCTTGTCTGACACGATGATGTTGCACACGTTCGGCTCCAGCAGTGCTTCTTCCGCCACCGCCAGCAGGCAGTTGGCATCAGGCGGCAGATAGACCCGAACCACTTCCCCGCTCTTGTTGCCGGCTAGGTCGATGAACCCCGGGTCCTGGTGGGTGAAACCATTGTGATCCTGCCGCCAGACGGTAGAAGAAATCAGACAGTTCCAGGCACCGATCGGGGCCCGCCATTTGGCGTGCAGGTTGCAGGATTCCAACCACTTGGCGTGCTGGTTGAACATCGAGGCGATCACATGCGCGAAAGCTTCGTAGGTGTGGAAGAAGCCATAGCGTCCCGTCAGAAGATAGCCCTCCATCATTCCAACCAGGGTGTGCTCGGAGAGCATCTCCACCACCCGTCCGCTCCGGCCCAGTTCCCCGCCGCCGGCATCCTCCGGCAGGAGGTCCTCCATCCAGACTTTCTTGCTTACCTCATAAATCGCCTGGAGGCGGTTGGAGGCGGTTTCATCCGGCCCGAACACCCGCAGCGAATCAGGGTTGCGGGCGATGGTGTCGCGCAGCAGGGCTCCGAGAACGGCCGTGTTCTCGTACTCCGTCTGACCGGGCTGCTCCACCGGCACGGCATAGGCCTCGATCGGCGCCAACCGCAGGCTGCGGCGCAGTTGGCCGCCGTTGGCATGGGGGCTTGAGCCCATGCGGCGATCGCCCCGGGGGGAAAGGGTCTGCAGATCCGAGCGGAGGATTCCGTTGGCATCGAACAACTCCTCAGGCCGGTAACTCCGCAGCCAGCTCTCGAGCATGGCCAGCTGTTCCGGATCCTTGTTCGGCGCCGCCAGGGGCACCTGGTGGGAACGCCAGAACCCTTCCAGTTTCTTGCCCTGGAATTCCTGCGGACCGGTCCAGCCCTTGGGGGAGCGAAGCACGATCATGGGCCAGGCGGGTCGCACCGCCTCACCGCTGGCGCGGCAGCTGGTGCGCACCCGCTGGATCGTCTCAATGGCCTGATCCATGGCGTCGGCCATGGCGCGATGCATGGCCATGGGCTCACTGCCCTCCACGAAGATCGGCTCCCAGCCGTATCCCCGCATCAGGCTGGCCAGCTCTTCGTGGGGGATGCGGGCCAGCAGGGTGGGGTTGGCGATCTTGTAACCGTTCAGGTGCAACACCGGCAGTACGGCGCCATCATTGATCGGGTTGAGGAACTTGTTGATGTGCCAGGAGGTGGCCAGGGGTCCGGTTTCGGCTTCGCCGTCCCCGACGCAGGCCAGGGCGATCAGGTTCGGATTGTCGAACACCGCCCCGCAGGCGTGCGACAGCACATAGCCCAGCTCACCACCTTCGTGGATCGAGCCTGGGGTTTCGGGGGTGCAGTGGGAACCGATATGGCCCGGGAAGGAAAACTGCTTGAAGAAGCGCCGCATTCCCTCGGCATCCTGTGATTTGTCGGGATAAATCTCGCTGTAGCTTCCATCGAGGTAGGTGGGCCCCAGCACCCCTGGGGCGCCGTGGCCGGGCCCGGAGAGGTAGAGCATCTCCAGATCCCGCTCGCGGATCACCCGGTTGGCGTGGGCCCAGATGAAGGCCTGGCCTGGGCTCGAACCCCAGTGGCCCAGCAGCCGGTTCTTGATGTGCTCGGGTTGGAGGGGTTGCTGCAGAAGTGGATTGTCCTGCAGGTAGATCATCCCTACCGCCAAGTAGTTGGCGGCCCGCCACCAGCGGTCGATCAGCTGGAGCTCTTCCTCGCGAACAGTATCCATCGGTGCGTCTCCCCCGGTTCAGCAAGGTGTCTCACAACAGTCTCTCACGACCCCCAGACCGTGCGGCGCACCCTGGCTGCAGTGGATGTATCAAGGTGAACCCTTGATTCGGCATCCCTTTGACAACTCACTCTTCAGTTGAGGCTACAGCTAGGATCTCAGATCAGCCGATCAACTATGCACCCCACCACTTTTAACCACTACAACGAAGACTTTCAAGGGCGCAAGTGACCCTTGAGCCTGACTACCCCCGACACATCTCAGCTGAGACGGTTACGCGACAGCCAGCAGCTGGGACTTGCGTGGCCGTGGCGGCAGGTCAAGGTGCGTGAACCATGGCTCTTTCTGCCGTCACCGCACGCCGTGGCTGGGAATGCAGGGCCCCAGATCCCGCAGTGGGATGGGTGCCCAGGTCAGCATCTGGGTTCTCGTACCACTGGCCAGGTTCTGCCCGCACCACTGGCCAAGCAATCACCACACCTCTGAAGCCGGCCGCAGGGCACGATCGCCGCCGCCTCGAATCGGCTGCAGCCGTGGCCGAACGCGGCAGCAGCAGCAGCAGCAGCAAGAACGGAGACGCTCCGGCCTGGCCCCGGTGAGGAGCACCCGAAGGCTGCGCTGGCCTGCTCGGTTCGGCAAGGGCTGACGCGAGGCGCTGCGCGCCCCCTGCCTTCCCTGCGCGGGCCGCGCTGAGCGATCGGGTTCCTCACCTCAAGGCCATGGCCTCACCCTCTGCCCCCAGCTGCGAAATCCGCCGCGTCATCGTCCACTTCTATCCCGATGGCATCAAGGGCGGCGCTCACCCCTGCGAGCAGCGCTTCTTCGGGAAGCGCGGCAAGCCGGTCAAGAAGATCCGCTTCGTGCCGGCCGAAAAGGCCTTCGCGATCGCCCGCAAGCTGCAGGGCACCCGGGGCTGCACCGTCTCGGTGATCTGAGCCCCATGGGGCCTTCGGGCCCCTTTTATCTGGTCTCTGTGCTCCCTTTGGGCCCTGGCCCGATCAACTCACCACAAGGGTCGGCGGCTGTCCTCCCGACAGAAATAGCCAGACCATCACCATCGCCGTGAACAGCACCTTGATGAGATGAGCGTTTACAGCATGATCATGTCAGCCATCTACGGTGTGTGCTCGCTGATCTCCGGGCCCGTAGAACAGAACTTTGGAAAATAGGGGATCAAGGACTGCGCGAATCAGCAGGTTGGGCCGCAACACTACAAGGAGTGCAAGGAGATGGAGCAGCGTAAGGACCTTCTGGAAGTACAATGGGCTCATTCATTTATTCATCCACTCTGCCTGATTCATCTTGCCTGGGCTGTTCACGATTGCCACAGCTTCAGACGCTCCCCCTCGTCGGCGACAATACTAAGAGCCTTCCCGGAGACGAACCAGGCGACACCGAAGGCGATCAGGGCGATGGCTTCTCCCCAGTAAACGATGCGCCAGTCGACAACGGATTCCGAAGGAAGGATGAGATTTGCAGCAGCAATCCCAACCATGCAGGCGATCATCGTGACTCCACAGGTGAGATAGATTCTCCTCCTGATACGCTTCTTGCCTCCTTTCCCAAGGAGCTTCTCCCTAAACGGGCCTAGGCAGAAGTAGGCCAGGGAGGAAAACAGCACCGTGGCACATACGAAATGCACGACCGTGGTCGGACTCGTTTCGCATGTCTTGCACGCTGTCGGGAAGACAGCGATTCCAGCAGCTGCAATGGCTGCGATCTTGCTGATGGCCGACTGCCTCTGGGTGTGACCGTTGTAGGACAGCAGAAAGGCACTGACGACAAACAGGAGTCCGACCAGCCAATCGCGTGCTTCTGTGTAATACGATGCACTGATAGAGCTAAGGCGTTCGCCAGACAGCAGACTCACGATGAACGGGAGCGAGATGGCGATCAGGCCCACCACCAGTCGATGTGTTCGATACTCAAATACTTCGTTGGGATTCGTATCACCCATGGATGAGGAGATAACAAACCCAGGATCGTAGCAATCATCATCGAAGACTTAATCCCGGTGTTTACACATTGCAAAGCGAGAAGATGCTCTTCAGGAAGCGTGTCAGGCCGGTCAAGAAGATGCGCTTCGTGCCGGCCGAAAAGGCCTTCGCGATCAGCAAGCTGCAGGGCACCCGGGGCTGCACCGTCTCGGTGATCTGAGGCCCACCGGGGCCAGCGCCCAGGGGGCATTGCGGCCCCCTTTTTCCCGACGGCTCTTGGCGACACCACCGAGGGAGGCGGCGGCCCTCTTCAGCGTGCGCGGCGGGGCAAGGGCTGCGCAAGGCGCTGACGCGCCCCTTGCCCTCCCCGCGCAGGGCTTCGGGGTCCTTTGCCTGGTTCGGCCATGGCACCCATCACGATCTATGCGTCCACGATGAGCGGCATCACCTGGAGGGCCGTCACCGGCAAGGCGGTGAGCGAGCACCTGCTGATGATCGAGATCAGCAAAGCCGGCAAACACGGGTTGCTGCTGGAAGAGTCCCGGCCGTGGGATGCCACCTGCAAGGTGTGGCGCTGCCATCGGCCCTCCGGCATCCCGAAATATCTCTGGGCGCTGCTCGAGCAGAAGCTGCGCCAGATGGAGCCGCTTGAGAAGCCAGGCCCTGCGGCGGTTCCTGTGCGCCCCCGGCTTGGGCTGTCTTCCCAGGAGGTCACCCTCTCGGGCCTCGTCCCCTTCCCGGCCTTCCTCGCCAAGGAGCTGATTGAAGCCCACCACCCTGATCTCTATCGCCGGGAGTTCGGCTTCCGGGCCTGATCACGTCCCGCCGGGGCGGCTGGCGTCAGCTGGCTGCCCATTCCACTTCTGGCCGGCGCCGGTGAATGCAGGCAAGCAGGGCAGCAATGCAATGCCGGCGAAAAGGTCAGCAAGGCTGACGGTGTCGCTGCTTCAGCGGCCCACCGCTCCACCCGCTCGCGCCTGCTCGGGGTTCCCGCGACAGCCTCGGTGGAGCATCAGACGGCGGCCAGGCGGCTCCAACCGCTCGCTCCCGCTCGGGTGTTCCGCTGAGCCCTGTGGCCGCCTCAGGCAGCCCAGTCGCTGCAGGTGGAGATCAGCCGACGTTGATGTGATCGCAGAAGTGAATTTCCAGATTTTGCGACATTTCCGAAGCGGTAGGCGCGAGTTTCTCGTATTCAGGGGTATATCCCCCCTTTTTGTTCTTCACTTGAATTGATTGAGCGTGAATTTAGGTGCCCTGCCTCGCGCGTGATTGTGCGTGGATGATTCTTTCCCTGCCGTTCGGTTGTGCTTGGTTGTCAACGATCAAGGTGCGCTCCGCCCGCATGGACGGAGCGCGGTTGGATCACCGCCGGGCACCGGCTGGTTTCTTGGCGTAGCTGGCTAGGTAAAGCTCACTGGCGCTCATGCTCTGCAGGTTGGTCGGCTGGCCGTTGCCATCGAACTCGGCGATCACCGAGGCGGGGCCGAGGCGGCCACGCTGGTTAAACAGGAAGCTAAGCACCGGATGGGTGCGCAGCGACTCGATGTGATCGGCGGCATCGAGGTTGCCGTGGTCACCGAGCAGCACATTGCCCTTGGAGTCGATCGGCTCCAGCAGGTCACGACCGGCTCCGTCCTTGGTGAGACGGAACTCACTGCCGACCTGGTGCTTGAAGATCTCAAAGAAGGAGCCGCGGTTATCCCCACCGGCGCGGCCATCGGCATCAACGAACAGCCGCTCCAGCAGGCGTTCCTTGCGCAGGTTCTGCACGTCCTGGAGCGCCTCGTCCCGTTCCTTAGCGGCCGCTTTCACCTTGCGAGCAGCGGCGGCCTCGAGCTGGAGTTCACGGCTGGCGATCTCGCGCTCCAGCTGCTCCTTCTGCCGCTCGGCCTCCTGGAGGCGTTCGTACTCGTCGGGGTTGATCTTGGAAAACTGGGCGAGCTGACGCTTGATCGTGCGCAGCTCCCGCTCCAGCTGGTTGGTCTTGCGCCGCTCCGCCTTGAGCGCATCAGTCGGCTCGGGGCGAGAGGCCGGGGCCTCCTCGCCGGGTTCATCGAGGGGCTCATCAGGATCGAGATCGTCGTCCTCATCGAGGTCGTCGTCGTCGAGCTCGTCCGGGAGGGCGGGCGTCTCCTGGTTGGGCCAGTGCTGTTGCTGCGCGTAGCTGACGAGCTGCTGCTGTTCGGCGGTCGGTTGCTGCAGGAGAAGGAGGTCCTGGAAAAGGCGTTTGGTCATCGGTCCACCCATCACGGCTGTGGTTGAAGCGAGCACCCCATCCGGGCTGCGCTCACCCCAGCTATTGCCAGCCAGTACCGGCCTGGCCGGTCACGGCGAGACGGGCGGTGGATCCGGCGTCAGGTCCACGTCCCAGAGGTCATCAGCGGCGGAAGCACCGCGCAGCGGAGGCAGGTAGATCCAGCCGCCGGCACTCAGCAGCGTGGCCGGGCGGATCAGCGGCACCTGCAGCACCTGGTCCACATCCAGCGGATCGGACGGGCGGATCGCCGGCACATCGAGCAGCACGCCAACGGGAAGCGGATCACTGCGGGGCCAGCGGTCGTAGTCCGGGTTGTAGAGCCGCAGCCAATCCACAGTCGTGTCGTACTGAACAGCCAGAGCCTTGAGCGTGTCACCTGCCGCGGTGGTGTGGCCATCGGCGCGCAGCAGCGAGGGGTTGAGCTTGCGCAAGAAATCCACGGTGGTGCCGTGGCGGGCGGCCAGCACGTTGAGCGTGTCGCCGGCCGCCGTGGTGATTGGCCCCTGCTGGGCCAGATCGGGATTCACCGCCCGCAGCGTCTGCATGGTGGTGCCGTAGCGCTCGGCGATCAGGTTCAAGCTGTCGCCGGCCTCCAGCACCAGCACGCGGTTGGGCTTGAGGGCAAAGCTGATCGCCTCCCCCAGCTCCGGCTGCACCTGCAGCCCGATGCCGCCGGGCCCATAGGCCTGGCCGATCATCAACAGGCTCGCGCCAGCCAACACAGCGCGGGGGCTGAGCGGCAGCACGCCCGGCGTTTCAAGCAGGGCGAGATCTCCCAGCCAGCACACCCCCTCGGCGGGCACCTGCACGGTGGTCGGCCGCGGTGGCCCTGTGGCTGGCGGCACCGGCAGCGGCTGGAAGGTGGCCCGCAGGCCAGGGGTCTGCCAGGCCTGCTCGGCCGCCAGCCAATCCCAGGGATTCGACTGGGGCGCGGCGGGCGGAAGCAGGGCGGCGCGGGTGAGGTAGCCCTCGCAGAGGATGTCGCCGGTGTCGATGCCGGGGCCGTTGTCGCGGCTGGAGATCAGCTTGGTTTGCTGAATCGAGCAGTCGATCACCTGACGGCAGACCGTCACCGGGTTCTTGGCGCCCGGGTGTTGCTGCTGCTGGAGCATGAGGCGCACATTGGCGACCTCCTGCAGCGCCGTGACCGGGGTGGCGCTCATCAGGAGCGGATCAAGGTGCCGGAGAACGGCGTCGGCGCCGGCGGGCACCAGGAGACCAGGCCGGGGAGGATCAGCAGCAGGTTGGCCACATGGCCGCGCCGCTGGGCGGCGGGGTTGAGGCCGTAGCTGCTGGCGGTGGGTTCGGCGTATTCCGTCGACACCTCCTCCATCAGCAGCTCGGTGGCGTACTCGATCACATCGAGCTTCTTCTTGGGCAGCTCAGCTGGGACCGGGCCAGCAGCAGCCTTGCGGGTGGTCTTGATCACGAACGGCTCCGCTGGGGTGCCGCCAGCGGCCAGGCCCGCGTCGATCACGGCGATGGCATCGAGCGAGGCTTTGGCGCCAGGGATCGCCTCGGAGTAGCTGCGCTCCAGCTGGGCCATCGCGTCATTGATGGCGCGCAGGGCAGGTGAGGTGACGGGGATCAGCAAGGCACGGCGGATCGCTTCCAGATCAGCAGGACGCCAGGCATTGGGGTTGGCAGGTGGGTCGCTCATCAGCTCAGCTCCACAGTGGGCACGGCGAACGATTCGGTGGCCGAGCCGCTGATCGGGTTGACCACACCCGGAGCGGCGGCCAGCGAGAGCTGGTGGCGCAGCTCAGCGGTGCTGATCACTCCGCGCTCATGCAGCGTCAACCACTCACCCACCGTCGGCTGGGGCCGCAGCGGCGGGGTCAGCGGCGTCACGGTCAGCGCCAGTCCGGCGCCTGGCATCAGGCTGTCGCCGGTGAGCGAGCACCAGTGCGCCAGCACGTTCTCAAACACCGAGGTCTTCTGGGTGGCGAGCGACTGGAGCAGGGCGTAGGCCTGGCCGGCGGTGAGCGAAATCTCGGTTTCACTGCGGCCGGCCCCGCGGTTCTGGGTCGGCACCAGCGCATCACGGCGCATGGTTTCATCCAGCAGGGTCAGGTAGGCGCGGTGCTCGGCGAGCGAGCGGGCGCGGATCTCCTTCCAGTTGAAGTCCGCACCTTCCGGCAGGTCCATGAAGGTGGAGGTGGAGAGCACCAGCTGCTCGGGGGCGCGGGCCTCGCCGTCCTCGCTGCGCTGGAAGCCGTACTGATCGACCAGGCCTGAGCGCACCCCCACCGGCAGAGCGCAGCGTGAGAGGAGGTCCTCGTATTCGCTCTTGAGCCGGTAGTGGGTGAGGTACTGGTTGGCCAGGCCCAGGTGGGGCAGATCGCCCTCGCCAAAGGCGGCACCATCGGCGGCGTACCAGACCACCGGCATGGTGTGCTGACGGGGCAGCAGCAGCGGCGGGCCGAGCC
>NZ_JAGQBY010000040.1:0-20648 GCF_024345875.1 Synechococcus sp. EJ6-Ellesmere | reverse complement strand
GGTAAATCCACCTTGCTGCGTCTTGTGATGGGACTGGAAACCCCCGACGGGGGCCAGGCCGGCCTGGGGGAGCACAACGTGGTGGCGGGCTACTTCGAGCAGCACCAGGCCGAAGCCCTCAATCTCGAGAGCAGCGTCGTCGACACCCTGTTCGAGGCCGTGCCCGACTGGACCCAGACCCAGGTGCGCTCGCTGCTGGGCAATTTCGGCTTCAGCAACGACGACGTGTTCAAGGAGGTGGGCCAGCTCAGCGGCGGCGAGAAGGCCCGCCTGGCGCTGGCGCTGATGCTCCTGACCCCGTGCAACCTTCTGGTGCTGGACGAACCCACCAACCACCTCGACATTCCCGCCAAGCAGATGCTGGAGTCGGCCTTGCAGGGCTACGAAGGGGCCGCGCTGATCGTCTCCCACGACCGCTACTTCATCTCCCAGGTGGCCAACCGCATCGTGGAGTTGCGCGACGGCGAACTGGTGCTCTACCGGGGCGACTACGCCTATTACCTGGAGAAAAAAGCCGAAGAGGCCGAAGCCCAAAGGCTCGCCCAGCAGGAACGGGTGAAACAGGCCCGCCAGGAGGCCAACCGGCAGAAACAGAAGGACAAGACCCAGTCACGCCGCGCCCGCGCCGGCAGCTGAACGGCAAAGCGCGGCCTTCAGCCTTGAATCAACTGAATCTCTAAAGCAAGCACAAACAACTTCATCCTTCAGTAGGCAAAAAGACTCAACTGTCTGGACCCGCCGGAATGATCTCCATATCCTGACCTTATCCCCATTCCCAGGTCCGGCGCATGACCCATTCCTTCGGCCACCCCCCTGCCAGCCAAAGCGGACCAGGCTCCCACCAACCCGCTCTGGGCATGGCCGTGATCGCCACCGCCACCAGCCTCGGCCACGACGAAGGCGGTGATTCGGTGGAGAGCTACTTCGAGTGCATTACCACCTGCTCCCTTGACGACGGTGAGTGCATCACCCAGTGCGTGGAGCAGCTCCGGGAGCACCACTGAGCCCCCTCCAGCGCCAGCCCAAACGCCTCGGCGCCATGGGCAGATGCTGACAAAAAATCGGTAACTCTGTGCCGGTCGCTACGCGAGCACCCGAAACACTTCGTAGCATTGACGTGGCTTCACTGCCCCGTCGCGATGCCTCGTATGTCCGAACCGCTCGCCCTCAGCCTTGGCCAAAAGTTTGAGCTGGAGCGCATGACCCGCATGATCGATTCCACTGGGGATCCCCAGTCGTTGCGTGGTCTGGCCAAGCAACTGCTGCAGGCCTGGCACACCCAGAAAGCCGCCACGGAATGGATCATGCGCCAGCAGCTGGGAACCCCCAGCCAGTTCGGAGGCCTGGCGAGGTCTGCAGCTGTCCCATCCCGTGAGAGCTCCTCCCAGCCAAACGTCAACGGTTCGATGGATGTCCTCTGAACCAGGGATCAGCGCTGATCCCATCCAGAGGGGAGCCCATGGTTGCCATGGTGCTCTCCTCGTCTGCATGGATCATCACTTCGGCGCTTACCGGGCTTGTCTCCTGCCACTTTCCATGCCCGTGGGCACCACCTCAAGCTGAACCGGGGTGCCGCCCCGCATCACCTTGAGCGCCATCGGCCGCCCGACACCATTGGCCTCCACGGCGTCCACCATCTGAGACGGACCGGCCACCGGCTTGCCTGCCGCCGCCACGATCACGTCTCCACTGCGCAGACCAGCTCTTGAGGCTGGGCCTCCAGGCATCACCGAACGCACCAGCGCACCCCCACTCAGGCTGCGCTTCAGCTCGGGGGGAAGGTTGTCGAGCCCCACGCCGATCATCGGGTGACTGACCCGGCCCGTGGCCAGCAATTGATTGGCGATCTCCCGGGCCCGGTTGATCGGAATGGCAAAGCCCAGGCCCGCTCCGGGACCTGAGCGCACCAGGGTGTTGATCCCCACCACTTCACCGTCGGCATTGAGCAGGGGGCCACCGGAATTGCCCGGATTGATCGCCGCATCGGTCTGAATCAGATCCAGCCGCTTGTCAGTGATGCCCAGCTTGGCCACGTTGCGGTTGAGGTTGCTGACGATGCCCATGGTCACGGTGTTATCCAGCCCGTAGGGGTTTCCCACCGCAATCGCCCAGTCACCCACCTGAAGAGCATCGGAATTGCCCAGGGGGGCCACAGGCCAGGGGCCTGGCTCCATCAGCCGCACCAGGGCCAGATCGGTGAGGTTGTCGAGGCCGATCACCTTGCCCTCCGTGCGACGGCCATCCTTGAGCCCCACGAAGACCCGGTCAGTTTTCTCGACCACATGGGCATTGGTGAGGATCAGACCATTGGACTGGAAGATCACGCCGCTGCCCTGGCCCCGCTCAGTGCGCTGACTGGGCTGCTGGGCCTGGGGGAAAAAACGCCGGAAGAAAGGATCGAGCATCATTCCCGGCGGCAGTCCGCCGCTGCCCGGGCGAACAACGGTGCGCTCGGTGTCGATCGTGACCACGGCCGGACCTGAGCGGCGCACCGCATCGGCCACGAACGACTGGCGGGAGAGGGACGCCGCCGCCGCAGGCCTGGCCAGGGCAGGCAGGGGAGCAAGCGGCAGCAGCGGAGATCCCAGCAGCAGGGCCAGGGGCAGAACAGGACTCATGGACCGACGCCAGAGGGACTTCATCGTCGTCACGTCAGAGGTTCACAAGGGTTTTTGGACCGTAACGGCAGTGGCGGGCTGCACGTAAGGCCGGTCACCCGCCAAGGTGTGACGAAGTGCAGCGGGATGGCCCAGACAAAAGGCCAGACCAACGCCTAGGCTTTACAAAGATTTGCAAACGAACCATGGATACGAGCTCGATGTTGCTCATTTTCCTTGCCTTTGGAGCCGCTTGCAGCAGCCTCTGGGCCTGGAAGCTCGCCCAGGGAGCCTCATCCAGGCAATGATGGAGGTGTGAGCGGGATTTTCCCAGCACCGCCGAGCCGCCAATGGCACCGTTGTTGTCTCAGATCTTTCCGATCCTCTACGGAGCTTGCCTGCTGATTCTCCTCTGGCAGGCTTTTAAGGTGATGGCCAGGGGATTTTCGGCTGTCCCTCGCCCGGGCGATCCAGGCAGCTCAATGCCCATGGCTCCAAGTCAGGCTGACGAGGCCCAGCTCAAAGGAGACCGCACGGGCAGGCTCACCATCCACCCCGAGCTCCTCGATGCCGATGGGCAGATCACCTCTGAGGATCTGCTCACCGTGCGCTTCGGTGGAGACAACGATCCCCCCAAGCTCCCGGCCCAGACCGACTGATCCGGCTCCTTCATATCTTGGGGCGATCCTTCCGGCTGGTACAACCGGTTGGTGAACCCGAGTTCTGGCGGAGGCCGAGAATTGGATCAGAAAACACGCATTGTGGCGGCCGTGCTGCGCGGACTGAAGCTGCCGCCCCGTTTCCGCCTTCACCTGATCAAAGACGACCCCATCCGCCTGGAGCTGAGCCTGACCCCTGCCTATGGCAAAGACCCGATTCTGGTGGGGCTGGTGGAATCTCAGGACCTGGTGGCCCGCCGCGACCGTGAAGGCCGCATCCCCCGAGACCTGCAGGGCACCTGGGACTGGACCGTGCGCCACGGCAAAGTCAGCACCGGCGGCTGGAACCCTTACCTCAAAGAGGCCCTCCAGACCATGTTCGAAACGGGCCTGCCGGCGATTGTGTACGAGGAAACCACCGGAGAGGTCTACCACCCGGTGGATGGGGCCCGTCACGTGCGCTGATCAGCGGGAGCTTCGGCTCTGTGATCATTCCAACGTGTGGCGACGAAACGTGGCCATCAACACCGCCCACCCCACCCGGCGGCGTTAAAACATCGGCATCCACTTCTTCCGATTTTCTTCATGTCCTCTCTGGGCCTGTCCGTCGGGCCGCTTGTGCGCTTGCTGGCCTCCCTGGGATTGCTCAGCACCGCCCTGCTGGCCCTTGTCCTGCGGCTCCTAGGTTGAGCCTCCTGGCACCGCTCCAGACGCTTTCGCCTGCGGGGCCCATCACCCCCTGCTGAACTCCATGAGCTTCCCCTGCAGCCGCCACGGGGAAGCGTTGCCGATCGACCCGCTGCTGCCGGAGATCCTGCACCAACTTCCCCCCGGCGGCACCCTTCTTCTTCAGGCCCCGCCCGGGGCCGGCAAAACCACCCGCGTCCCCCTTGCCCTGCTGCAGCACTTGGCCACCGGCCAGGGTGAGCTGGGCAGCATCCTGATGCTCGAGCCCCGTCGGCTCGCGGCCAAAGCCGCCGCCACCCGCCTGGCCGAAGCCCTCGGAGAGCCTGTTGGCGCCCTGGTGGGCTACCGCGTGAGGCTGGAGCAGTGCTGTTCCAGAGCAACCCGCCTGGAGGTGCTCACCGACGGTCTTTTTCTGCGCCGTCTTCAGGACGATCCTGCCCTCGACGGTGTGGCGGCAGTGATCTTCGATGAATTTCACGAGCGTCGCAGCGACGCCGATCTCGCCCTGGCCCTGTTGCGGGAAGCCCGCCCTCTGCTGAATCCCCAGCTGCGGCTGCTGGTGATGTCGGCCACACTCAACCTGCAACCCCTCAGCCAGCAACTTCCGGACGCGGTGGTGCTCAGCTGCGAGGGGCGCAGCCATCCGGTGGAGCTGCACCACCAACTGCCACGGGAGCGGGAGCCGCTGGGGGCCCAGGTGGTGCGCGCCCTCGAGGGCCACTGGCTGCAGGAGGAGGAGTGCGAAGCCGGTACGGCCCTGGTGTTCCTGCCGGGCCAACGGGAGATCCAGCAGGCGCTGCGCGCGATCGAGAACACCAGTTGGGGCCAGCGGACGGAGCTCCATACCCTGCACGGAGGCCTGTCTCTTGAGGCCCAGGGTCGCGCCATCGACGCCAGCCTCCATGCCGGCGGCAAGGTGGTGCTCACCACCGCAATCGCCGAAAGCTCCCTCACGATCGAGGGCGTTCGTCTGGTGGTCGACAGCGGTCTGAGCCGGCGCGCCCGCTTCGATCCCCGCACCGGCATGGACGGACTGGTCACCCGGCCCGCCAGCCAGGCCAGCGCCGAGCAGCGGCGGGGCAGGGCCGGGCGCCTGGGGCCCGGCTGCTGCGTGAGGCTCTGGTCGGCGGCAGAGCAGCAACGGCGGCCGGCCTACGACCCGCCCGAGCTGCTGGAAGCGGATCCCCTGCCCCTGGTGCTGCAACTCGCCCGCTGGGGGGCCGGCCTGGGGGAATCGCTCCCCTGGCTGGACCCGCCGCCGCAGGCCGCCCTGCGCCAGGGACTGGAGCTGCTCACTCAGCTGGGCGCCGTCGACCAGCAGGGGGTTCTCACCGCCCATGGCCGGGCCATGGCCCAGCTGGGACTGCATCCCCGCCTGGCTCACATGCTGCTGGAAGGCCAGCGCCTGGGCAGGGCCCGGCTGGCTTGCGAGCTGGCGACCCTGCTCAATGAACGCGATCCCCTGGCGGGCCAGGGGGCGGGCAGCGATCTGATGGCCCGCCTCGACTGGCTGCGCCAGGACGGGCGTGACCCCCGGCGAGGGCCGCTCAGGCAGCTCTGCCGACAACTCCAGCAGCAGTTGCAGGGGACCTCCCTGCCAGCAGCCGGCACCTCCTGTCTGGCCGAGGCTGAGGCGGCAGCATGGCTTCTGAGCTGCGCCTATCCCGAGCGGATCGCCCTGGCACGCCTGGAGGGGCAGGGGCGCTTTCTCATGCGCAGTGGCCGCGGGGCCCAACTGCCGGCCCACGACCCCCTGGCTGGCCACACCGTGCTGGCGGTGGCAACGGTGGACGGCAGCGGCAGCGATGTGCGCATCCTCCAGGCCTTGCCGCTGCAGCGCCAGAGCCTGGAGAGACTTCATGCCGAGCAGGGCTGCCAGCTGCCACTGGTGAGCTGGGAACCGGCCGAGCGACGGGTGCGGGCCGTGATCGAGCGGCGGCTCGGGGCCCTAGTGCTGGAGCGTCGCCCCTGGGACGACCCACCAGAGGCGGCTGTGCTGGCGGCGGTGCTGGAAGGCATCCGTTCGCTCGGTCTTGGGGTGCTGCCCTGGACCCGCGACAGCCGTGACCTGCAACACCGCCTCACCCTGGCCCACGCTCGCCTGGGAAAACCCTGGCCCGATCGCAGCGAGGCAGCGTTGGAGCGAGAGCTGGAGGAGTGGCTGGGAGATCAGCTGCTCGGCCTGCGTGCCCTGGACGAACTACGCCAGCTCGACCTGAAGGAAGGGCTCTGGAGCGGGCTGCCCTGGGAGCAACGCCAGGAGCTGGAACGCCTGCTCCCCAGCCAGATCGTCCTTCCCACCGGGCGCAAGGCCCGACTGGACTACGGCAGTGGCGAGCCCGTGCTCGCCGTGAAACTCCAGGAACTGTTTGGTCTGAGCGAGGGGCCCAGAGTTCTGGAGGGTGTGCTGCCGGTGAGCCTGCATCTGCTCTCCCCAGCCAGGCGCCCGGTGCAGATCACCCAGGATCTGGGCGGTTTCTGGCGGGGAAGCTATGCCCAGGTGCGCCGGGAGCTCAGGGGGCGCTACCCCAGGCATCCCTGGCCAGAAGATCCGGCTCAGGCCGTGCCCACTGCCGCCACCAGCCGCGCCCAGGCCCGCAACCGTCAGGGATCAGCCAGGACGCCATGAGTCAATCGAAGAGGTGGGCGAAGCCGAAGTGGTGCAGCCCCTCAACGATGCCGTCGCAACCATGGCCCACCGCCGGGAAAGTGGCTGGCAAGCGGGGTAGATGAAGGCGCAGGGCCGGCTCGGCATTGCCGACCATGATCCCCGGGAGTCCGGTCTGGAACATGGCCAGATCGTTGAGGCTGTCCCCGGCCGTCACCACCTGGCGGGGGTCGAGCTCCAGCCAGCCCAGCAGCTCCATGAGGGTGGAGCCCTTGTTGACTCCACCAGGGAGCACATCGAAGTAGCGGCCGCCCGAGTGCAGGCAATCGACACCCTCAGCCTCCAGGCGGGGGACCAGTCCGTGGTCGAAGCTCTCAGGGTCGTAGTCGTAGGCGAGGTGCCGATCGACGCTGATGGGCTCGGCACTCAGGCCCGGCTGGCCCCTCAGCAGGGGCTCGAGCCGCTGCTGCAGCCCCCGCCAGCGCCGCTCGATCGGATCGACGGCCAGGGGCACGAGCTGGAGGCTGGCGCCGCAAGCCACTGTGCAACCCACATCACCGATCACCAGGTGGGGAGCCCCCAGCCCAAGGCGTGGTTCCTGCCTCAGCAACCGGGACACCGAGCCAAGGTCGCGCCCCGTGCAGAACACATGCAGCACCTGCTCCCGGCGCGATCTCAGCCAGCCGTAGAGGCGCTGGCGTCCGGACATGGGCCCCTCCAGCAGGGTGCCATCGAGATCCGTGACCAGGACCAGGTCCGGACTGCTGGGCAGGGGAGCGGACAACTGCCCTTGAAGACGCCGTCGTCGAGCGCCTACCGGAACGCCGGTCATGGAAGCTGCCTCAACGAGACGGAATCGCAGCTCCGAGAAGGCAGACCGGCAGGCCGGAAATCCGAACAGCAAATTGGCTGCATCCAAGCGTCAAGCAAGCTCCAAGATTCGTTACAATATGAATGTCCGCTGGATCCACTCATGTCTGACGCCACCCAACCCCGCTTCGGTTTCGTCAACTTCGCTGAAACCTGGAACGGCCGCCTGGCCATGCTCGGTTTCGTGATCGGCCTGGCCACCGAACTGCTCACCGGCCAAGGCATTCTCTCCCAGATCGGCCTGGGTTGAGCCGCCGAGATCACTCTCGGCTGGTTTCCGGGCTTCGTACTCTGACAACTCCGTCGTCTCTGTCAGGTGGAGGCGGTGGGGTTTTTAACGGCTCTGGCCATCTCCACACCTGCTGGAGGGGCAGGCCCAGCACCCAAATCTCCTCTCGCCTGAGCCGTCAGCCAGAATCGGCAATTCCCTCGGCGGTTCGTGCCTTTGGCTCCGTTCTTCGTCAAGAATCGGCGTGATGGATCACGCCTGCTGAGCTCAGTCCTGGTGATCGCCACGGCAGGTCTGATTCGTTTCGACCATCCGTTCGGCCGCCTGCTCTTTCTGGCGGCCTCCGCGATCAGCCTCTACTGGGGATATTGCTACGGGCGGCTGGAGCATTGATTCGCGCGACTTCCAGCGGGGGCCCGGAGCTGGCGGCAGACGCTAGTGGCCAGCCTTTGCCCCGTTACAGCGTCAGCGACCTGAACCGCTCGATCGGGAGCCTGCTGGAGCGTGGCTTCGCCCCCCGCTTTCTGCTGGAGGCCACGGTCTCGAGGCCACAGCTGAAGAAAGGCCATCTCTGGATGACACTCCTGGATGAGACCGCCTCGATTTCGGCGGTGGTCTGGGCGTCTGCGCTTCCGCGGCTGAGCTTCACACCAGCCGATGGCGATGGGGTAATCGTCGTCGGCAAGCTCAACTTCTGGGGGGCTCGTGCCAGTCTCTGCGTCCAGGCTCTCGACATCCGCCCCAGCCTGAGCAGCGTTCTGCGCCAGTTCGAGCGAGTCAGGGAGCGCCTTGAGGGCAGCGGCTTGTTCGATCCCTCCAGCAAAAGGCCCCTGCCTGAATTCCCCACGGTGATCGCGCTGCTCACCAGCAGCCCCAGCTCCGCCCTGGCCGACATGCTGCGCACCGCCGCTGAACGCTGGCCAGCCACCAAGATTCTGGTGGGGCCCATCCCCGTACAAGGTGCCGTTCAGACCAGCATCTGCACAGCCCTGGAGCTGGTCGGTCAAGCCGCCGGACGGCTGGGCATCGAAGCCGTGGTACTGGCCCGCGGCGGTGGCAGCCGCGAAGATCTCGCCGTATTCGACAGCGAAGAGGTGGCCCTGACCCTGGGGGCCCTGAACCTGCCGGTGGTCACCGGTCTTGGCCACGAAGACGACACCACAATCGCCGACCTGGTGGCCGATTACCGGGCCGCTACGCCCACGGCAGCGATCGTGGCCCTGCTGCCCGACCAGCGAACCCTGCGCCAGGAGCTGCGGCAACGGCAGGAGCTGCTGCGTCAGACCCTGCGCTGGAGAGTGGATCTGGAGCAGCAACAGCTGGTCGTGCAGCGCCAGCGCCTGCAGCAACACCACCCCCAGGCGCTGTTACAGCGATACCGGACGCAATTGCAGCAACGGCGCCAGCTGCTGGAGGCCCTCTCGCCCAGGCAACTACTCAAACGAGGATTCTGTCTGGTGCGTGGCGAAGCCGGCCAGCTTTTGCGCTCGATCGAGCAGGTGGAGGTGGGCCAGAGCCTGCGGGTTCAATGGTTGGATGGAACCGCCGACGTCCGCGTCCTCGAGCGTCGTCACGAGCACCCAGATCCATGAGCAGCCGCAAGCGTCAGCCCCCTTCCCCGGAGCCGGCCGAGGACAGCTGGCTCGAGGAAACTCAGCAATTGACGTTCGCCCAGAGCCGCACGGCCCTAGAACTCACCCTGGCGGCGCTGCAGTCGGAGGAGCTGGAGGTGGAGGCCATGGCCGGGCTGTACAGACGTGCCGTGGCCTACGCCGATCGCTGTGAGCAGGTGCTGCAGCAGGTGCAGCAGCAAGTTGAAGAGTTAGACCAGAACGCCCTGGAGACCCAACCATGACGCCAGCCATCAACGAAGCCGTCTCAGTGCCCAGCAGTGAGACCACCGTCGCCACAGCCCTGATCACATCGGCATCACCATCGCCCTGGTTGCAATGGATCTACCTGGCTCTAGCCGTGGTTGGCGCCATCTTCCCATGGCTTGCCAACGCTGAATTCATCCGCGACTACGGTCAGGCCTTCGACTTGGCACAGTTCATCGAATTGGCCAACGCCAACCCCGCGGCCCGGTCGCTGTCGCGCGATCTGCTGATTGGAGCGACGGCCGTCACATTCTGGATGATCAGTGAAGCCCGCCGGTTAAAAATGCGCGGACTTTGGATCGTTCTGCTCGGCAGTGTGACGATCGCCTTTGCCTTTGCGGCTCCATTCTTTCTCTTCCTGAGAGAGCGACGTCTGCTCGAGATCAGCCGCGGGAGTTCGACCAAGTCATGATGCAAGCGATAGTCGTTCAGCTCAGGTGATCAGGGCGACGATCGTTTCGTCAAGGGAGTTTGACCGGCCTGGAGCGATGATGACCAGCTTTCAACGCGAGTCAACGTCCCTCGACTCCACATCGATCGTGACATCGCTCACATCGAGATTGCCATCGTTGGGAGGCCCTTGAGAGGTTGCCCCACCGCTTGTCCAGAGCCAACTTGCGAGCCCCCTGGGCACCGGCTGATCAACCGGAGCAGACTGGGAGTAAGGGACTGGAGCTCTGTCAGCTTCACTGGAAAGTGGAGCACCACAAGCGGGGCAGGTTGTTGAGGCCATGCTGGTGAGTCCACAGACCGTACAAGTACGCACCCGTCGCTTCAGGATCTGAAAGGCAAGGGCTCCAGCACCGGCCAGAAGCAACGGCAGCAGGAGCACAGCCAAGGTGAGACCGCCCAGCAGGTCAAGCAGCAGGCGGCCCAGTGGGGTGGGTGCGGCCAGCAACAGGCCAGCCAGCAGAATCCAGAACCAGGGCAACTGCCGGTTCATCAGCGCTGAAAGCGTGAATCACGCTCCAACCAGCGCTCAAGGGCTGCGAGCGCCTCCACC
This sequence comes from Synechococcus sp. EJ6-Ellesmere, assembly GCF_024345875.1. Classification (NCBI taxonomy): domain Bacteria; kingdom Bacillati; phylum Cyanobacteriota; class Cyanophyceae; order Synechococcales; family Synechococcaceae; genus Synechococcus; species Synechococcus sp. EJ6-Ellesmere. Next base: position 10,118 of record NZ_JAGQBY010000040.1, on the reverse strand, counting down.
CCGGCCCAGGCACAGACCAAAGCACCGATCAGGAAAGCTGCAATGAAACCGGCCACAATCAGCATTGGAACCAGGGTCAGGGTGAAAAACATCCCGACGACACAGGCACCGACTCCAGCACACAGCAACAGGAGTGCCGTGGGGAGTGGACGCAAGGTCAGGCTTGATTTGGCCACCACAACATCTTCAGGTTCAATCATCGTCGCTCACTTCTGCAGAGTTTTGACAGAGGGGCGGGTGCGGATCTCCGAAGAGCCATCAGCGGGTTCCCCCTTGGGAATCCTGTTGAAGGGGAGATGCCTGAGTGAGGCCAAAGTGAAGGTCAAAGCGCTCGGTCGCCGTTGAGCCCGAAGTGGCCAATACTACGCTGTAAGCCACTCCGAAATAATAGATCAGCCCCAATAACCACACCCACAGGGTCAGAACCAGGACACCACCGATCAATCCATAAGCCTGGAAGCGCGTACCTAAAGACACGATACTTCGACCAACAGCCAGGTTCAACAGTGTATACGCAGATCCAACAAGAACTGAACCAGGCAACAGCAAGTGCCAACTGATTCTCCGAGAAGGCAACAACCGCAGCAAGCCAAGTGACACCAATGAAGCTATCAGTAAAGACACCAGCAGATCAGCGAGCGCAGATACCGGGAACAGGTAGCGGTACACCCAGGCAAGAGGTGCGGCCGTCAACCCACGCCAGGTTTCAAAGCCCATGAAGCGAAGATTGACGGTCAGTTGATCCATGACAAACAAAGTTCCAACAGCCAGCAGGAACATCGTGGCCTTCAGGCGCAGCATCAGGAAACGTCTGACAACGAGGACCACGTTCTGAACAACAGGCAGTGGTGTCTCCACAATCCTGACGCGGGAGTCTCGCACGAATCGCAGGGACCAGAGATGATCAGTGCCGCGCTGCAGGCTGAGATACGCATTGCTGGCGGTGATCAACAACACTGCCACACCAAGAAAGCCAGCACCGCCGCGTTGCCTATAAAGCTGAACCAGGGTCGATTGCACAACTCGCTGAGCTGATTCCGGCAAAAGTTGGGATGTCCAATCAAGGATCTGACTGGTCAGACCATCATCACGTCCCAGAATCCAACTGGCCAGCGCAAGGATGATCAAGAGAACCGGAAAGAATGATTGAAGAGTGTGATAAGCAAAAGCCGCACTCAGATCAACACAATCAAAATGGTTCCAGAGTCGACAAGACCACCACAACCGACGCATGAACCGCTTCAGGCGCTTCCTAGCACGATCAACTGTCTGATCGGCCTCCGAGGAATCCACGTCTTGCCTAGCAGGTCAGAATCAATATCATCTTAAGCGCTCCCTGCCAAGACGGCTCAATACGCCTGCCCCAGACGCCTGCCCGCGAAAGCGACAAGGCAACATTCGGGCGCTCCTTTTTCGCAAGGTCACTACCTGCAACCTGAATAAATCCACTCCCAGGATGAGGCTAGCCGCGAACACACAAAAAGCCACAAAAAAAGCCACCCGTAGGTGGCTTTTTTTGTCCCTTCTCAGCTTTGCTGAGTCAAGAATTGAGCGTTCAGATTGTTTTATCCTGGCATTGAGCTATTTTTGCAGGAAGCTACCCTCCAACTATCGTCGCCGCTACTGCGTTTCACAACCGAGTTCGAGATGGATCGGAGTGGGTCCACAGTGCCATGAACACCAGGAAAGAATCTGTTCACTCTCAGGTGATCCCTGAGAACTACATAGGTAATCGACTTGGCTTTCACCTCATCGGTCTGCAAACTCAGCAACTCATGCTCGTCTTGAGCAGGGCCAAGTGTTGGTCAAGCCCTCGGTCTATTAGTACTCCTCCGCTTCACACATTGCTGCGCTTCCACGTAGAGCCTATCAACGGGTGTTCTTCCCGTGACCTTACTGGCTTAAGCCATGAGAACACTCATCTTGAGGTGGGCTTCCCACTTAGATGCTTTCAGCGGTTATCCTCTCCGCACATGGCTACCCAGCGTTTACCGTTGGCACGATAACTGGTACACCAGAGGTGCGTTCCTCCCGGTCCTCTCGTACTAGGGAGAACTCCTCTCAATGTTCTTACGCATGCACCGGATATGGACCGAACTGTCTCACGACGTTCTGAACCCAGCTCGCGTACCGCTTTAATGGGCGAACAGCCCAACCCTTGGGACCGACTTCAGCCCCAGGTTGCGATGAGCCGACATCGAGGTGCCAAACCTCCCCGTCGATGTGAACTCTTGGGGGAGATCAGCCTGTTATCCCTAGAGTAACTTTTATCCGTTGAGCGACGGCCCTTCCACTCAGAACCGTCGGATCACTAAAGCCGACTTTCGTCCCTGTTCGACTTGTTGGTCTCACAGTCAAGCTTGCTTCTGCTTTTACACTCGTCGGCTGATTTCCAACCAGCCTGAGCAAACCTTTGCGCGCCTCCGTTACCTTTTAGGAGGCGACCGCCCCAGTCAAACTGCCCACCTGATACTGTCCCCTCCCCGGATAACGGGTGAAGGTTAGAACCCTAGCTCTGAAAGAGTGGTATCTCACCGTTGGCTCACCATGACCCGCAAGCCATGGATCAAAGCCTCCCACCTATCCTGCGCATTCAGAGCCCGGGCACAATACCAAGCTACAGTAAAGCTTCATAGGGTCTTTCTGTCCGGGTGCACGTAGTCCGCATCTTCACAGACAATTCTATTTCGCCGAGCCTCTCTCCGAGACAGCGCCCAGATCGTTACGCCTTTCGTGCGGGTCGGAACTTACCCGACAAGGAATTTCGCTACCTTAGGACCGTTATAGTTACGGCCGCCGTTCACCGGGGCTTCAGTCGCTAGCTTCGCTTGCGCTGACCAGCTTCCTTAACCTTCCGGCACTGGGCAGGCGTCAGCCCCCATACATCGTCTTGCGACTTAGCGGAGACCTGTGTTTTTGGTAAACAGTCGCCTGGGCCTCTTCACTGCGACCACCTTGCGGTGGCACCCCTTCTCCCGAAGTTACGGGGCCATTTTGCCGAGTTCCTTAGAGAGAGTTATCTCGCGCCCCTCGGTATTCTCTACCACCCCACCTGTGTCGGTTTCGGGTACAGGCCGTCATGCCTTAACGGGTATAGGGCTTTTCTTGGAAGCTTGACATCACCCACTTCGCTGCCGTAGCAGCTCGTACTCACGCCTCCGCTCAGGGTGTTTTCACCACCCCTCAACGCCTCGAACGCTTGAACCAGTAACCAACATCTGGCTGGGCTAGCCTTCTCCGTCCCCCTTCCCAAAACATGACAGGTACAGGAATGTTGACCTGTTGTCCATCGACTACGCCTTTCGGCCTCGCCTTAGGTCCTGACTAACCCTCCGCGGACGAGCCTGCCGGAGGAACCCTTAGGGTTTCGGGGCATGGGATTCTCACCCATGTTTTCGCTACTCAAGCCGACATTCTCACTTCCATGCAGTCCACGCCCGCTTACGCTAACGCTTCGCCCCACATGGAACGCTCCCCTACCATTTGAATGTTCCTAAGAACAATTAAATCCGCAGCTTCGGTACAATGCTTAGCCCCGTTCATTTTCGGCGCAGAATCGCTCGACCAGTGAGCTATTACGCACTCCTTTGAGGATGGCTGCTTCTAGGCAAACCTCCTGGTTGTCTGGGCAATCCCACCTCCTTTATCACTCAGCATTGATTTGGGGACCTTAGCTGGCGGTCTGGGCTGTTTCCCTTTCGACCATGGAGCTTATCCCCCACAGTCTGACTGCCTAGTTTCACACAGGGTATTCAGAGTTCGTATCGATTTGGTACCGCTCTCGCAGCCCGCACCGAAACGGTGGCTTTACCCCCCTGCTATAGCACTAGACGCTACGCCTCAACGTATTTCGGGGAGAACCAGCTAGCTCCGGGTTCGATTGGCATTTCACCCCTAACCACAGCTCATCCGCTGATTTTTCAACATCAGTCGGTTCGGACCTCCACTTGGTATCACCCAAGCTTCATCCTGGCCATGGTTAGATCACCCGGGTTCGGGTCTATAAACACTGACGATCGCCCTATTCAGACTCGCTTTCGCTATGGCTCCACCATTCCCGGTTTAACCTGCCAGTGCCTATAAGTCGCCGGCTCATTCTTCAACAGGCACACGGTCACCCGATCAGTCGGGCTCCCATTGCTTGTAAGCTCACGGTTTCATGTTCTATTTCACTCCCCTCCCGGGGTTCTTTTCACCTTTCCCTCGCGGTACTGTTGCGCTATCGGTCACACAGGAGTACTTAGCCTTACGAGGTGGTCCTCGCAGATTCATACGGAATTTCACGTGCTCCGTACTACTCGGGATACAGCTAGGCCAGATTTGTTTTCGCGTACGGGGCTTTCACCCTCTATGGCGCGCCTTTCAAACGCTTCCACTAACGTCACTGGTCCACGTTGCTGTCCCACAACCCCGATGGTCGGAACCATCGGTTTAGGCTCTTCCCCGTTCGCTCGCCGCTACTTAGGGAGTCGTTTTTACTTTCCTTTCCTCCAGCTACTAAGATGTTTCAGTTCGCTGGGTTGGCTCGTGCCAGCCTATGGATTCAGCTGGCCGTTCTAGGGGTTGCCCCATTCGGAAATTCCCGGATCAAAGCGTGTTTCCAGCTCCCCGAGACTTATCGCAGGTAACTACGTCCTTCATCGCCTCTGTGTGCCAAGGTATCCACCGTGAGCCCTTTGTAGCTTGACCAATTTATCTCCACATCACCTTGCTGCGGTTGTACGCAGATTCTCCTGCTTTCATCCTCAACGCCTGATCAACTGAATTTCTTCAATTGATCTCGCATTGACTCTGAAAACAAGATCAAACCCGATTCTTTCGGCAAGAACCAGGAGCAATGTGGAGTCTCGGCTCCTACTCTAGAATCGCTTCAAGAACAAACGTTGATCCCAGCAGCCAAAGCCACCAGAATCATCGACTGCTCATGAAGCATCCATGAGATGCTTTATTTACAGACTTACCTATGCAGTTGTCAAGGTTCTACTGAACACCGCAACCATCAGCCTTTCAGCTGATCATGCTGGAGTCCAGCGTCTTTTCAATCAAGGCCTATGGAAGTAGCTGATTCGCATCAAGATACTGATCAAACCTTAAAATGAAAGGAAGCTAGAGTCCTTTTCTCAGTACAATCATCTAAAATCACCACCACAAGCTCTCTCCCTCTGCTTTCGCGATCCGGGCGGGTTGGTCAGTGGAGGTTAGCGGACTCGAACCGCTGACATCCTGCTTGCAAAGCAGGCGCTCTACCAACTGAGCTAAACCCCCAAACACGAATGGGCCATCCTGGACTTGAACCAGGGACCTCACCCTTATCAGGGGTGCGCTCTAACCACCTGAGCTAATGGCCCAGGGATACCCTTGCGGGGTGACCTAGACAAAGTTTAGGAACTGAAAAGACATCCACGACAGCTCAGTGGTCTCTCCATCGCTGGAGCAACCTCTGGCTTCGTCTCTGTCGGTTGAGGTACCGATTAACCATCGAGATGACAGGATCATGGCCTAGCAATAAATGAGCCAGACATCAAGATCAGTTATTGTCTCCCTGTTAGGAGGTGATCCAGCCGCACCTTCCGGTACGGCTACCTTGTTACGACTTCACCCCAGTCATCAGCCCCACCTTCGGCGTCCTCCTCCCTTGCGGGTTGGAGTAACGACTTCGGGCATGGCCAACTTCCATGGTGTGACGGGCGGTGTGTACAAGGCCCGGGAACGTATTCACCGCAGTATGCTGACCTGCGATTACTAGCGATTCCTCCTTCACGTAGGCGAGTTGCAGCCTACGATCTGAACTGAGCCACGGTTTATGGGATTTGCTAGCTCTCGCGAGTTTGCTGCCCTTTGTCCGTAGCATTGTAGTACGTGTGTAGCCCAGGATGTAAGGGGCATGATGACTTGACGTCATCCACACCTTCCTCCGGTTTATCACCGGCGGTCTCTCTAGAGTGCCCAACTGAATGCTGGCAACTAAAGACGTGGGTTGCGCTCGTTGCGGGACTTAACCCAACATCTCACGACACGAGCTGACGACAGCCATGCACCACCTGTCACTGCGTTCCCGAAGGCACTCCCAAGTTTCCAAGGGATTCGCAGGATGTCAAACCCTGGTAAGGTTCTTCGCGTTGCATCGAATTAAACCACATACTCCACCGCTTGTGCGGGCCCCCGTCAATTCCTTTGAGTTTCACACTTGCGTGCGTACTCCCCAGGCGGAACACTTAACGCGTTGGCTACGACACCGGAAGGGTTAATTCTCCCGACACCTAGTGTTCATCGTTTACGGCCAGGACTACAGGGGTATCTAATCCCTTTCGCTCCCCTGGCTTTCGTCCATGAGCGTCAGTTATGGCCCAGCAGAGCGCCTTCGCCACTGGTGTTCTTCCCGATATCTACGCATTTCACCGCTACACCGGGAATTCCCTCTGCCCCTACCACACTCTAGCCTTGTAGTTTCCATTGCTGAAATGGAGTTGAGCTCCACGCTTTAACAACAGACTTTCAAGGCCGCCTGCGGACGCTTTACGCCCAATAATTCCGGATAACGCTTGCCACTCCCGTATTACCGCGGCTGCTGGCACGGAATTAGCCGTGGCTTATTCCTCAAGTACCGTCATGTCTTCTTCCTTGAGAAAAGAGGTTTACAGCCCAGAGGCCTTCGTCCCTCACGCGGCGTTGCTCCGTCAGGCTTGCGCCCATTGCGGAAAATTCCCCACTGCTGCCTCCCGTAGGAGTCTGGGCCGTGTCTCAGTCCCAGTGTGGCTGATCATCCTCTCAGACCAGCTACTGATCGATGCCTTGGTGAGCCATTACCTCACCAACTAGCTAATCAGACGCGGGCTCATCCCCAGGCGAAATTCGTTTCACCTCTCGGCATATGGGGTATTAGCGGCCGTTTCCGGCCGTTATCCCCCTCCTGAGGGCAGATTCCCACGCGTTACTCACCCGTCCGCCACTAGCCCGAAGGCTCGTTCGACTTGCATGTGTTAAGCACGCCGCCAGCGTTCATCCTGAGCCAGGATCAAACTCTCCGTTGTAGTCATCATTCCTGTAAACTCTAATTCACATAACCTTGGCTTTCGCTAAAATCATGCCAACTATCATCGCAAATGATGTCGCCGTTACCCAATAACCTGACTTGCGTCAATCATCAGTTAAGGCCTCCTTCTAGCCAGAAGGGTTCGAGAGTGCATCACACAACATGCCAACCTCAATCACAACAACCTTCACAGATAACCTTTCGCGCTCATTCCTCATCAGAGTCTCCCCTGACAATCGAGTCTCGATCACTCATCCATGCGGTCGCCGCAACGTCTTTCAGCTGCTCGTGCAACGACTTTCCAAATCACTCAGATCCGGTCGCACCGTCTCTCACCTGAACATTCATTGAAAAAATCACCCGTGAAAGTAATCTTCTCAAAACTCAGGCAAAATCCTGATGCTTTTTTCTTTTGACGGGACCTCACACCTTTGCTGCTATCTCGTCAGACTCCTAAGCTCGGCTTAAGCCATGCCTCCCTTGCAGGAGCTCATTGCTCATCACCTCGCTTTGGCTTCTGACGCAGCAAAAGCGTCAGTTCCTAAACTTTTTAGTTGTCCAGGTGCGCTTCCCTCAGCCTCTCGGCCTCCGGTGGCTCGCGGTGGTCTCCCAACCGCTTTTGAAACTTACAACATCGTCGGCCGGCTCTCGCCTCCTCCTGGTTGTAAGCCCTGCAGCGCTCGCCTTCCGGCTCACGCGCAGTCCAAAAACATACCACAGGTTCGGCCGCAGTTGCTGCAAGCACCTGACGAGCGCCGCGCTGAGCAGCCCAGATCGCCTGTCCTGTCTATGGTTTCGCAGGAACCGGCCCCGTTCAAGAGGAGTCCAGGCTTGGCGACACATTTCAGCCAGGAGCGGCTTCGCATCCGCCCCAGCTCCCGAGAAGACGCTGTTGTGGCCAGTGCCCGCGAAAAATTCGAGCGCACTCTGGTGTCGGTGCAGGGCTCCCTGGTGGGATCGGTGGCCGCCCTGGAGCATCCCCGCAGCCACGGCTCCCTCAATTACGGCGAAGTGTTTCTGCGCGACAACGTGCCGGTGATGATTCACCTGCTCCTGGAGGGTCGCTTTGACATTGTTCGTCACTTTCTGAGCGTCTGCCTTGACCTTCAGAGCAGCACCTACCAGACCCGTGGCGTCTTCCCCACCAGCTTCATCGAGGAGAACGGCCAGCTGATGGCCGACTACGGACAACGCTCGATCGGACGGATCACCTCGGTGGACGCCAGCCTGTGGTGGCCGATCCTGTGCTGGTACTACGTCAAGCGCAGCCAGGACTGGGAGTTCGGAGCCAGCCAGAAGGTGCAGCGGGGGGTGCAGCTGCTGCTCGATCTGGTGATGCACCCCACCTTCGAGGGCACACCGGTGCTGTTCGTTCCAGACTGCTCCTTCATGATCGACCGTCCGATGGACGTGTGGGGAGCCCCGCTGGAGGTGGAGGTCCTCCTGTTCGGCTGCCTTCGCAGCTGCGGCCATTTGATGGAGATCGCCCGACGTGACCGCAGCAGCCGCTTGCTGGAGCAGCGGCTCGAGCTCACCCGCCAGTGGATCCACGACCTCCGCTCCTTTCTGCTCAAGCACTACTGGGTCACCAGCAAGACGATGCAGGTGCTGCGCCGCCGACCCACCGAGCAATACGGCGACCATCAGCATGAAAACGAGTTCAATGTGCAGCCCCAGGTGATCCCCGACTGGCTCCAGGACTGGCTGGAAAACCGCGGCGGCTACCTGATCGGCAACATCCGCACGGGGCGTCCGGACTTCCGCTTCTACAGCCTGGGCAATTCCCTGGCGTGCCTGTTCGGACTGCTCACCGCACCGCAGCAGCGGGGCCTCTTCCGCTTGGTGCTGCACAACCGCAGCCACCTGATGGCGCAGATGCCGATGCGGATCTGCCATCCCCCCATGGAAGCGGCCGAGTGGATGACCAAGACCGGTTCCGATCCCAAGAACTGGCCGTGGAGCTACCACAACGGAGGCCACTGGCCGAGCCTGCTCTGGTATTTCGGTGGGGCCATCCTTCAGCATGAGCAAAACCACCCGCGGGCGGATGCACTGCTGATGGGGCAGGCCAAAGCCATGCTCGAGGAGTGTTACTGGTCACAGCTGAACCAGTTGCCGCGCCAGCAGTGGGCTGAGTACTTCGATGGACCCACCGGCACGTGGGTGGGGCAGCAATCCCGCACCTACCAGACCTGGACCATCGTTGGCTTTCTGCTGCTTCACCACCTGCTGCGTGTCAATCCCGCCGACGTGTCGGTGCTCTCGATCGACGCGCCACCATAAAAAAAGCCGCCGAGGTCAACGGCGGCTGCAATGAACAATGGGAAGGAGGCGAGAAGTTAGATCAAGATCTGTCCAGGTCGAGATCTGTCCGATCGACTTCAGAACAAGCCGAGGGTGAGTGACTTGTCGATGGGCAGAGCGGCACCGATGCCCAGGTAGATCGTGAACACTGTTCCGAACAGGAAGGCGGCCATGGCCACAGGCCTGCGGAAGGGGTTCTGGAACTTGTTGAAGCTCTCGATGAAGGGGATGAGCATCAGGCCCAAGGGGACCATCGTCTGCAGGGCAATGCCCAGAAGCTTGTTGGGGACGACCCGAAGGATCTGGAAGACGGGGTAGAGGTACCACTCCGGCAGGATTTCGAGAGGTGTGGCGAAGGGATCAGCCTTGTCGCCGAGCATGGCTGGATCCAGCACTGCTAGGCCCACCACCATGGCGATGGTGCCCAGGATCACCACCGGGAAGATGTAGAGGAGATCGTTGGGCCAGGCAGGCTCTCCGTAGTAGTTGTGACCCATGCCCTTGGCCAGCTTGGCCCGCAAGCTGGGGTCGCTGAGATCAGGCTTCTTGAGGATGTGCATCGAAAGCACCGAGTGTGGGGTGAGAGGAGTGAAAAGGCTGAATCAGTTGATCGTGGCTGGAGACCAGATCACAAAGGACCGGAGATGCCCTGCTTGCGGATCATCAGGAAGTGCATGAGCATGAACACGGCCAGCAGCTAGGGCCTCACGAAGGTATGCAGGCTGTAGAAGCGGGTGAGCGTGGCCTGACCGACGCTCTCACCACCACGCAGCAGCTCGAC
>NZ_JAGQBY010000004.1:0-40675 GCF_024345875.1 Synechococcus sp. EJ6-Ellesmere | reverse complement strand
CTTGTCAAGCCGCTCCATACACTGCGACTGATCTTGAGGACCTGGCTCTGGCGATCCGCGGCGCTGTCCTGCCCCTGGCCCTGGCCGCGAACCGGCTCACCGAGAGCCTGCCCGCTGCGCTGGGGGCCCCGCTTCTGCAACGTCCGCGCTTCCAGGCCCTGCTGCTCGATCAGCTCGAGGCCCTGCCATGAGCGCTGCGATGGCGGATCTTGCTGAGGCCGCTGGCGAGCACCTGGGCACCGTGTATCTGGTGGGCGCAGGGCCGGGCGATCCCGAACTGATCACCCTCAAGGCCCAGCGCCTGCTGCAATGCTGCGATGCGCTCGTCTACGACTCCCTCGTACCCACGGCCCTGCTGGAGCTGCCCCCGGCGGGATGCGAGCGCCATTTCGTGGGCAAGAGCCGGGCACCCCATTCCGTGCCCCAGCCAAGCACCAATGCCGTGCTGGTGGACCTGGCCCGCCGCCACCGCACGATCGTGCGCCTGAAGGGCGGCGATCCCTTCCTGTTCGGCCGTGGCGGCGAGGAAGCGGCCCACCTGGCCAGCCATGGGGTGCCGGTGCAGGTGGTGCCTGGCGTCACCGCCGGCATCGCCGCACCCGCCTACGCGGGCATCCCGATCACCCACCGCAAGGCGGGCTCGAGCGTCACCTTCGTGACGGGCCATGAGGAGATCGACAAGGGGAGACCCGGGGTCGACTGGAGAGGCCTGGCCCGCAGCAGCGATGGGCTCGTGATCTACATGGGGCTGCACAATCTGCGCCGCATCTGCGATGAGCTGATCGCCGGCGAGCTGGCCTCAGACACTCCCGCAGCGGTGATCCAACAGGGGACCGTCAGCGGCCAGCGGCAGCTGGTGAGCACCCTGGGGGAGCTGGCTGATGCAGCAGAAGCCGAAGGCTACGGCTCCCCCTCGATTGTGGTGATCGGCCAGGTGGTGCTGGAGCGGGTGCCGGCCTGCGCGCCCCAACCGGCCGACGTGGAGATGCCGATCCCGTTCTGAGCAGGATTGGGGGGGGGTTGTTCGGCAAGCCGCCCCACGGGAGGTCACCCTGCTTTGTAACGTAATGTAAAAACAGGCCATGAACGACCCCCTTTCCCTCTCTCGCGAGTTCTCCACGGCAGTGCACTCCCGGGCGATCGACAACTGCAACGACATTGAGGAGCTGCGCCAGGTCGCCCAGACCCTGTTGCGTGCCTGGCAGATGCAGGCCGCCTTCACGGCCGATTACGGCGCCAAGCTGCTAAACATCAAGCCCCGCTGACGAACCCGCCCAAGACCTGAGGCCGGGATCACTCCAGCTGCAGCACTCCACGGGTGCGCTCACGCCGCTGCTGCTCCTGGGCCTCGAAACTGGCCATGCAGTTGCCCTTGGGCACCAGCAGGCAGCTCACATAGCTGGAGGCATCGATCAGAGCGGCGCGGATCGCCTTGGCAGCAGGAGTGCGCTGGGCCTCGGAGCTGTTGGAGCCGAAGCGCAGGGTGCCGGCAGCGCCGGTGAGCCCCTGGCCGGTCCGGCCCATGTTGGGGGCCAGGAAGAGCGCCAGACCGGCGGCAGGCAGCAGATTCACCCCGTTCTCCTGAGCAGCGGCGGTGTTGGTGGCCCTGCCCTCCACCGTGCGCTGACCCACCACCTCACCGGTGGTGCTGTCCACCACCCGCACATCGATCGCCACGTAGTCCTTGGTTTCCGCCTGCTGCTTGTTGGTGCCGAAGCCCAGCAGGCCGAAGTTACTGCCGGAGGTCTTGCTCTCGACGTTGGACTCGTAGGAACTGACCGTGCCGAGCACGATGTAGCGGGCCCCGGTCATCTGGCCCCGCTGGGCGGCATTGGCGTTCTTGCGAACGATGCCCAGCTCCGCGAGTTCCTGCTCTGAGAGCACCGCCTTGAGGTTGTTGCGCTCCACCACCTGGATGTCACCGGTGGCCTGGAGTTCATTGGAGAGCATGGCCGCCAGATCCGTGGCCACAGGTCCCTGCCACCACCAGGTCTGCTGGGTGACGGTGTTCTTGAAATCAGGCACCGAGACGGTGGGCCGGCCCGCGGGCCGTGGTTGCGCCTGGGCCGGAGCCGCAACCATGCCCAGGCCCAGTCCAGCGGCCAGGAGCAGGGGCATGGAGCGGACCGGCAGCCAGGCCAGGGGCGCCGCGGGGAGGGAGATCGGGCGATCGGACAAGGCGAAGCATTCCAGGGAGCATCCATTCAAACAACCATGGCCAGACCCGCCATGACCGGATCGGCTTCTGTCCGCAGGGGGCTGGTTCCGTAGCGTCCTGCACGTTGATGGGGACCGTGGTTCTGTTCAATGGAAAGACTTCACACCGCCAGGCCGTCAGGGCCGGCGGTTGCCGCCATGGCCGCATCCTTGCTCCGTAACAGTGAACAGAAAGGGCCCAGGCCCGCCCCGATGTTCGAGTTGATTCCCTATGAGAAGTTCCGCGACACCCCGGCGGTGCGCTTCTTCGACATCACGGTGCCCACCTCCAACGCCCGGGACCTGGTGGTGCACAGCGGCCCAGCCGTGAGCCCTCCCGACGACCCTGAAACCGGCGCCTGGCAGTTCTATCTCCATCCCCACCAGGAGGACAACCTGCTGGCGATGCATGGCGGCCGCACCTTCTTCCTGGTGAATCTGGGCTGGAACTACCCCTTCCACATCGTGCGCCTCGACACCGGCGGCGACATCCTGCGCATCCCCCCCGGCACCTTCCACCGCTCGGTTTCGGATCCTGACGGCTCTCTGGTGCTCAACCAGGCCGTGCGCGAGGAGGGTGTCTCACTGGTGCGTGAGTTTCACGTCTACAACAGCCATCGCATTCCTCGGCTGTTCGCCGTCACCAGCCAGACGGCACCGCTGCCGAAGCTTCATGGGGTGAGCTGGTAGGTCGAGATTCTGCGGTGCTAATCGTCGTCGCGTTTGCCGCGGCCACCTTTGTTGTAGTAAGGCTGCTGCTGCCGGTATCGCTGGCCGTAGGTGTCGTTGTACCAGCTGTCCTGCACGAAATAAACGGGCCTGTTGCAGGCTCCATACCGCTGGCAATGTTTTCCCCAGTTCTTGGCTTGTCCGGGCGGCACCCGTAGATAGATCGGTTGAACAGTCCTACCCCTACCCCAGGTCCCATAGCCGGGCTGAATGATCACCGGCTGCGGGTAGAGCAACTGGTTCAGGCCGATGCCGTTGGGATTAACAGGTCCGTAATACCCCGGCTGACCAAGCTGGATTGTGACTCCCACCTGAGCCTGGGCGGGGACCGCACTCAGGCCCGTTGCCAGGCCAGCGAGCAAAATAATTGGTGCAAGGCTCTGTCGTAGGCCTTTTCATGGTTCCCCAGCTGCATCGGCATCAGCTCCATCGTGGCCAGAACCCATGTCTGAACCATGTACGGGCGGGTTACGGGTTCCACGGGGATGTGACCAGATCGGACCCTGGCTGTCTGCGGCAGCCTGGATTGGACAGGCGGGGTATGGGGGTCGCGAGGATCGAACTCGCCTCAGGCGGATTATGAGCCCGCTGCATTCACCAGATTGCTAGACCCCCAGGCTGATCCGCCTGCCTCACCACAGGCCACGCACCGGTTGGCGTGCGGGAGCACTCTCAACGGGGAGTGCCACCGGAAAGTAGTTGGCCCCCGGCTGGGCCGCTTCCACTGGCACCGTGGTGGGGGCCACTTGCAGGCTGGAGGAGAAGATCGAGGGCAGGTCGGCGTCGCGAAACGGCATCGGTGCGCTCTGCTCTTCCAGCAGGGCGGCCGTGGTGTTGCCGATGGCCGAGGAATCCCAGACGATGGCCTGCTCGGGGAAGCCGAACCCCATCACGCGGTTGCCCTGGGGACCGCCCATGGCGATGCCGAGGATGTCGGTGATCTGGTTGGTGAGGCTCACCCCGCGGGCATAGGTGGAGCGCCAGGTGTAGGCACGCTGCACAAAGAGTTCCGCCGTGGTCTGAACCTCACCGCAGCGGGTGACTTCCACCGGGGCACTGGGCGGCTGGGTGCTGTTGCCGGTGCCGGCCAGGGGAGCCTCGAGGGTGGTGGTGCAGATCACCGGGCCCGCCTGGGCGGGGATGGGGGGAAGGAGAGCCAGTGCGCCGCCGGCCAGGGCACCAACAACGATGGCCACCCCAGGGGCCCGTTGAAGCCGGCCGGCGAAGGGGACGGCGGCTGAGGACATGGCTTTGCGGCAGTTCATGGCGCAGGAGGCCGGCTGGGCAGAGGGATGGGCATCACAGCCAGATCATCGCGCAAAGTAGGTGGAAAGGCCGTGTTCTGCCAGGGGCCTTGGCCGGAGCGCCGCCGCCTCCCCCCGCTCTGTCTCCGCTGCGATGCCACTGACTCCCATTCCCGACACAGCCCAGGGGCGCCGCCAGGTGCTGCTGGAGCTGCTGGCCACCAGGGCCTACCGGCACGGCCAGTTCACCCTGGCGTCGGGCCGCAGCAGCGACCACTACGTGAACTGCAAGCCGGTGAGCCTCAGCGGCTACGGCCTGGCCTTGCTGGCCATGGCCATGCTGGAGCAGGTGGAAGAGGAAGCCGCGGCCGTGGCCGGCCTCACCCTCGGAGCTGATCCCCTGGTGAGTGGCGTGGCCATGGCGGCGGCCCAGGCGGGGCTGCCCCTCGACGCCCTGATCGTGCGAAAGCAGGCCAAGGGGCACGGCACCGGCGCCTGGCTGGAGGGCCCCTTGCCCGCCGCAGAATCCCGCATCACGGTGCTGGAAGACGTGGTGACCACGGGCGGTTCCTCGCTCAAGGCCGTGGAGCAGCTGCGCCAGGCCGGCTACGTGGTGGAGCGGGTGGTCACGATCGTTGATCGCCAGGAGGGGGGGCTTGACGCCATGACGGCGGCGGGCCTGGAGCTGCGCAGCCTCTTCCTGCTCGATGAGATCGCCACCGCGGCGCGGACTTTGCAAGGGTGAGCCCATCGCTGAGCCCGCCATGGACCTGAACCGCTCCACCCCCTCAGGCCCCTGGGACTGGCGGCCCGCCAGTCCCAGCCGCTGGGAGCAGCCCGTGAGTCTGATCCGCCTCGACGGCCCCGACAGCCTGCGCTTCCTCCATGGCCAGAGCAGCCAGGATCTGGAGCGTGCCCAGCCCGGCCAGTGCCTGGCCACCTGCTGCCTCACACCCACCGCCCGCCTGCGCGGCCTGGCCGAGGTGCTGGTCGACGCCAAAGGTGCCTGGCTGGTGATCACCGCCGGCGACGGGGCCGTCATCCATCAGGCCCTCGACCGGGTGCTCTTCCCCGCCGATCAGGTGACCCTGGGACCACTGCTGGCCGGAACACTGATCATCCTGGAGGGAGCCGGCGCCATGGCGGAGCCCGCCATGGGCTGGCAGTTGCCCGGCCATCGGCTGGTGCTCAGGGATGGGGAGTGCCTCCCTGCCGAGCTCGAGGCCATCCCGGCCCTGGGGCCGATCGAGGCCGAGCACTGGCGCCTCAGCCAGGGGCGGCCTCTGGCCCCCAACGAAATCAGTGACGAGGTGAACCCCTTCGAACTCGGGCTCGCTGATCGGGTCAGCCTCAGCAAGGGCTGCTACGTGGGCCAGGAAACCCTGGCCAAGCTGGCCACTTATGACGGCGTCAAGCAGCAGCTGCGCCGCTGGTGCTGGGCGGAACCGGCCCCCACAGCTGCTCGCGCGGACACCGCCAGCGACGTTCAGCGACCGGTGGTGGGTGCGGTGCTGCGCACTCCCGGCGGTGAGCGGGCCGGACGGATCACCTCCAGCCTGCGGCTGAACGCTGGCGCCGATGGCTCCAGCGTCTGGCTGGGGCTGGCCCTGGTGCGGCGTCAGGCGCTGGAGGAGCCACTGCTGGTAACCGGCGAGGGGATCACCCTGGAGATCTCCATCCCCACGGAAGTGGTGGCGCCACCGGTGGGAGCAGGGGGCGCGACGTCCTGAGCCAGCAGCCAGCTGGCCACCGCCCAGGTGGCCAGGCCGTCGTCGTGGTTGTAGCGAAAGATCCGGCGCAGGCCATGGAGGCTGCCCCTGCCCGCCGGGGTGCCATCCCCCCGCCACTGGCGCCACCAGAGCAGGCAGCGGGCACCATCGACCCCTTTCTGGCTCCAGGCAAAGCCCAGCCAGCCGGCCACCGCCTTGAGGCCATAGCTGTTCACCGGCAGCAGCCAGTGGCGCCGCAGCCGCTGATGCAGGTCTACCAGGCGCTGACGCAGGGCTGCCAGCTCCCGCTCGCTGGCCCCCTGGCGCTGGGCCAGGCGCACCAGGGCAATCGATTCGGTTTCGCCGTAATGGAGCAGGGGCCAGTCGGGCGGCGTGGCCGCCAGCAGCCGGCGCAGGCGTTGCCAGAGCCTGGCCTCACCGTGCTCATGCAGCGCCAGCAGGGGCCGGTAGCGGCCGACATCGGCCGCCCGGCCGTCGGGCCAGCGGCCATCGGCCGCCCGCTCGATGCGCAGGAAACCGTGCAGAAAGTCGTCGCGGGCGTCGGGGTCGGATTCGATGTCGTACACGAGCACCCCACCGGCGGTGGCCAGCTCGGGCAGGGCTGTGTCCGCCTTTTGCGGCTCCACCGGCAGGCGCAGGGGTTCCCCCCGCTGCTGGACGCGGGCCTGGGCCACCAGCCGCGCCGCCACCTCGCGGTGCTGCTCCCCGTGCACCTCCAGCGCATCGGCCAGGGCCTCGGGATCAGCCGCGGCCAGGGCACTGAGCTGGGGCAGACCCAGCTCGATCAGCAACTCACGCCGCTTGGCGCCGATGCCGCTCACCTCACTGAGGTGGCCGTGCGCGGCCGCCTCGCGATCGCAGAGGCCGCGCCAGGAGCAGAGCACGCATTTCTTGCGGTCGCTCACCAGGGGGGGTGGCTGAAGGCGCTCCAGGTCCGCCGCCACTTTGGGCAGGGCCTCATCGAGCTGGCGCTGCAGCCCCTCCCCGAGCGCCAGCCGTTCCCGCTCGAGCCGCCCGGGGCCTGTCGCCAACACCAGCCCATGACTGACCGGCCCCTGCTGCCACCCCGAAAGCAGCTGCCCCCACAACCCCATCACCAGCCGGTGCTCACGGGTGAGGCGGCGGCCCTGGCGGGCCATCACGGGCTGGTAGGCATAGGCGCCCCAGCGGCTCTCGCCGCTGATGCGGCGCAGCAGCGGCGGATGGGCCTCCAGCTCAAGGCCTGCGGGACCCCGGCCCCGCAGGCGCACGCCCACCACCGCCGGGGCTCCACCGGCGCAGGCGGCCTCTCCGCCAAGCGGCCGCTGCTCCAGCAAGCTCACGAAACAGCGCTGCTGGTCGTCGAGCTGAAGGGCCCGGTGGGCGCTCCACAGCCGCTGCCCCGGATCCCCATGGCGATCGAGCCAGGCCCGGCGCCGACAGCGCAGCCAGCTGCGCAGCAACCGGTCGGTCACCAGCCGGTTGGACGGTTCAGCGGGCATGGGGGCAGGCTACGGCGGGCAGTGGTCTGCCGCCAGGCCGGCACCTGCTCCAACCCAGGCCAGCCGGACTGCTGCTACGAGCTACTCAACCCCGCTGCTCCCATGGCTTCTGCCCCCCTGCCCCTGGAGCCCAGTCCCATCCGTTTCGGCACCGACGGCTGGCGCGGCATCCTCGGCGTCGATGTGACCCTGGAGCGCCTGCTGGTGGTGGCTGCGGCCGCGGCTCGCGAACTGGAGCGCGCCGCCCCGGCTGAACTCACAAGCCGCGAGGTGGTGATCGGCTACGACCGCCGTTTCCTGGCACCGGAGCTGGCCGAAGCCATCGCCAGCGCCGTGCGCGGGGCCGATCTCGAGCCGCTGCTCACGGATTCAGCCGTGCCCACACCCGCCTGCAGCTGGGCGGTGGTGGAGCGGCGCGCCCTCGGGGCCCTGGTGATCACCGCCAGCCACAATCCCCCCGAATGGATCGGCCTGAAGATCAAGGGTCATTTCGGCGGCTCGGTGGAGGAGGCCTTCACCGCCGCTGTGGAGAAGCGCCTGGAGGCTGGGGGCATCACCGTGCCGATTCCCGGCGACACGCCACGCTTCGATGGCTGGGATGGCTACCTGAAGGGCCTGCGCCAGCTGGTGGATACCAGCGCCCTGCGCCGGGGGCTCGAGACCATGGGGCTGCGGGTGATCGTCGATCCCATGCACGGTTCTGCGGCCGGGGGGCTGCCGGCCCTGCTGGGGGGAAGCTCAGGGACCAGTGAAGGAGCCGCGGACGGGTCCGGCGAGGGCTGCATCGAGGAGATCCGCTCCTGGCGTGATCCGCTCTTCGGCGGCCACCCGCCCGAGCCCCTGGCGCCCTACCTGCAGGAGCTGATCGCCGCGGTGCGGGCCAGCGGCGAGGCCGGCCGGCCGGCGGTGGGCATCGTCTTCGATGGCGACGGCGACCGCATCGCCGCCATCGATGAGCAGGGCCGCTACTGCAGCACCCAGCTGCTGATGCCCCTGCTGATCGATCACCTGGCCAGGGCCCGGACCCTGCCGGGCGCCGTGGTCAAGACCGTGAGCGGCTCCGACCTGATGCAACTGGTGGCGGAGGGCCTGGGCCGACCGGTGATCGAGAAGCCCGTGGGCTTCAAGTACATCGCCAGCGAGATGATCGCCGGTGGGGTGCTGGTGGGCGGCGAGGAATCGGGCGGGGTGGGTTTCGGCCTGCACCTGCCCGAGCGGGATGCCCTGTTCGCCGCCCTGCTGGTGCTGGAGGCCCTGGTGGAGGGCGGCCTGCCCCTGGGGGAGCGCCTCGATCGGCTGCAGGCCGCCCATGGCGGGGCCAGCGCCTACGACCGGCTCGACCTGCGCCTGAAGGACATGGCCAGCCGGGAGCGGCTGGAGTGCCAGCTGGCCCAGGAGCCCCCCACCAGCGTGGCCGGCTGGCCGGTGCAGGAGGTGGTGAGCACCGACGGGGTGAAGCTGCGCCTTGGCGACAGCCACTGGCTGATGCTGCGCTTCTCGGGCACCGAACCGCTGCTGCGCCTCTACAGCGAGGCCCCGAGCGGGGAGCGGGTGAGCGAGATCCTGGCTTGGGCACGCCAGTTCGCGGAAGCGGCATGAACGCCCCCGGCCCGTGGCCCGCCCGGAAGGTGCTGGTGATCGCCAGCGGCAACGCTGGCAAGCTCAGGGAATTCACGGCCCTGCTGGCCACGGCGGGCCCGGAGCTGGACCTGGAGGTGCGCAGCCAGCCCCAGGGCCTGGAGGTGGAGGAAACCGGCGACAGCTTTGCCGCCAACGCCCGTCTCAAAGCCGAAGCCGTGGCGCGGATCACGGGCCACTGGGCGCTGGCCGATGATTCGGGGCTGAGTGTGGACGCCCTCGGCGGAGCACCCGGCATCCACTCCGCCCGCTATGCCTCCACCGACCCCGAGCGCATCACCCGCTTGCTGCAGGCCCTGGAGGGGGAACCCAACCGTGGGGCCCGGTTCACGGCAGCCCTGGCCCTGGCAGACCCCAGCGGCCAGACGGTGCTGGAGGTGGAGGGCGTCTGCACGGGTGAGATCCTCAAGGCCCCCTGCGGGGAGGGCGGCTTCGGTTACGACCCGGTGTTCCTGGTACCCGAAACGGGCCTGAGCTTTGCCCAGATGACGCCCGAGCTGAAGCGGCGCGTAGGCCATCGCGGCCGTGCCCTGGAAGCCCTGCTGCCGCCCCTGCAGAGGCTGTTCGCCGACTCGTGAAGGAACACGGGGGGCTGACGCGGGTCCTGGCGACGGCTGCCGGAAGCCTGCTCACCCTGAAGATGATGTCCCCTTTGGCGCCCGCCATGGCCAGCCAGCCCCTCCCCTCCTGGCGGGACGGTGCCACCAGGTCACGGATCCTGGCCTTCGTCGCCAGCGTCAGCCAGCCGGGGGGAGAGAGCTATCGGCCGCCCGAGGAGCGCATCGCCGTCTTCGACAACGACGGCACGCTCTGGTCGGAGCAGCCGATGTACGTGCAGCTGGCCTTTGCGATCGAGCGGGCCCGCGCCATGGTGGCCCAGCAGCCCGAGCTCGCCACCAATCCGATCATCGCCGCGGCGGCGGCGGCGGGTAACGGTGAAGCCGTACTCACCATGGGCATCAAGGGTCTGCTGGATCTGGTGGGGATCACCCATGCCGGCATGAGCACCGACGTGTTCCGCGACCTTGTGCGCGAGTGGCTGGACAGCGCCTGCCACCCGACCCTGCAGCGGCCTTACACCGCCCTGACCTACCAACCGATGCGGGAGCTGCTCGAGCACCTGCGTGCCCATGGTTTCCGCACCTACCTCGTTTCGGCCGGCGGCGTGGAGTTCATGCGGGTGTTCGCCGAGGAGGCCTACGGAATCCCGCCGGAACAGGTGATCGGCTCCAGCGTCGGCACCACCTACGCCATCCGCAGTGGCTTGCCGGTGATCCTGCGCCAGAGCGAGGTGCAGGCAGTCGCCGATCGGGCCATGAAGCCGGTCCTGATCGAGCAGCTGATCGGCCGCAGGCCGATCGCCGCCTTCGGCAACTCCGACGGTGATCTGGAGATGCTGGAGTGGACCACCAGCCTGCCGGGGCCCCGCCTGGGCGTGATCGTTCACCACGACGACCCCGAGCGGGAGGTGGCCTACGACCGCCAATCCGCCTTCGGCTATCTCGATCGGGCCTTGAGCGAAGCCCCGCGGCAGGGCTGGACGGTGGTGAGCATGCGCGACGACTGGGCCAGGGTGTTCGCGGCTCCTTCAGGGTCAGCAGGATCCGAGGGGGAGGCGGTCAACCGCTGTGCCGTGCCCCCGGGCCAGGACGGCGGGGCTGAACCGACCGGAGAGCGTGGCACTGGGGAGCTCCCCGAACAACCGGCGGTAATCCCGGGCGAAGTGCCCCGGATTGAGGAAGCCCCAGGAGGCCGCCAACCCTGAGATCGTGACCGCCCCAGGCGCTGCTTCCAGCAGCCCACGGCGAACACCATGGAGCCGCTGAAGCTTGAAATAAGCCATCGGCCCCAGGCCGAGGTGCTCCTTGAACCCCAGGATCAGGCTGCGTCGTCCGACATACGCCTGACGGCAGAGGCCATCCAGGCTGATCGGCTCAAGGGGGTGCTCCTCCACCCACTGTTGCAACTGCTTGACCATTTGGATCCGTGCCGGCGGGCTGTCGGTCACGCCCCGCAGCCTGAGGCCTTGCTCCAGCGCATCAACGAGCAGAGGCAACAGACCACCACCAGCTGCCTCCGGTGCCGATGGCGACACGACCGGCACTGAGGGTGTCTCTGCCTGGAGGGGCAACAGCTTGAGCAACCAGCGCTGGAGCTGCGTGCGACTGTCGACATCGATGGGCAGGCAATTGCAGCGGAAGGGCGCCGCTTCCAGATCACGGTCACCCTGGCCGCTGCTCCAGCGCGTCAGGGTGCTGGGGGTCAGCATCACCACCGCCAGATCCATCTGCTCAGGAGTGGAGAGGTGGACCTCCGCCCGGGGGTCGAGACCGAACAGCACATCGGGGCCGATGGTGGTGCCGTGGGCCCGCAGAGGGGCGCCGCCGCCGGAAGGCGGAAGGTTCAGACAGACCAGGCGTTGATCCAGGGGCTTGGATCCAGCCACGTGCAGACAACGGTTGGCCTGGAGCCGCAGCAAGCGCAGTGGCCCGAGCCGGCGGATGACGAGGCTGCCGCTGAGACGGCCGTTGGAGAGCTGGAGCAGACGCACATCCAGCCCCGCCTCCTGCAGCTGAGTTTCCAGTTGCTCAACAGCCTCGAACCTGTGGAGCGGAGCCATCGCCGCTTGCACTTTCTGAGTGGCCCCACCCTGCCATGGGCGGCATGTTGTGAGTGAGTTCCTCACTGGGCCGGAGCTGGACACACCTCCAGCACCAGACCCGCAGCCAACACAGGCCCCACCTCCCATGCCCAACGGAAAGCCCAACGTCCTGATCCTCTGGGGCGACGACATCGGCCAGAGCAACCTCAGCTGCTACAGCGATGGGCTGATGGGGTACCAGACCCCCAACATCGACCGGGTGGCAAAGGAGGGGGCCCGCTTCATCCACTACTACGCCGAGCAGAGCTGCACCGCCGGCCGGGCTGCCTTCATCTCCGGCCAGAGCGTGTTCCGCACCGGCCTCAGCAAGGTGGGCCTGCCCGGCGCCAAGGTGGGCTACCAGGACGAGGATCCCACGATTGCCGAGCTGCTCAAGCCCCAGGGCTACCGCACGGGTCAGTTCGGCAAGAACCACTTCGGGGATCGGGATGAATACCTGCCCACGATGCACGGCTTCGACGAATTCTTCGGCAACCTGTATCACCTCAATGCCGAGGAAGAGCCGGAACTGCGCGACTATCCCCCCGAAGCTGACTATCCCAACTTCAAGAAGAACTTCGGACCCCGCGGCGTGTTGCACTGCTGGGCCAATGGCGACGGCACCCAGCGCATCGAGAACACGGGCCCGCTCACCAGGAAGCGGATGGAGACGGCCGACGAGGAGTTCATGAAGGAGGCCAAGCGCTTCATCACCGATGCGGTGGCCTCCGGCGAGCCGTTCTTCGTGTGGTTCAACACCACCCACATGCACTTCCGCACACACGCACGGCCCCAGGACATTGGCCAGTCAGGGCGGTGGCAGTCGGAGTATCACGACGTGATGATTTATCACGACAACTGCATCGGTGAGATGCTCGATCTGCTCGATGAGCTGGGCATCAGCGATGACACGATCGTGATGTACAGCACCGACAACGGCCCCCATATGAACAGCTGGCCCGATGCCGGCATGACCCCCTTCCGCAACGAGAAGAACTCCAACTGGGAAGGGGCCTACCGGGTGCCGTGCATGGTGCGCTGGCCCGGCCACATTGAACCCGGCACCCTGCTCACCGGCATCGTCAGCCATCTCGACTGGCTACCGACGATCCTGGCGGCAGCCGGCGAATCGGAGATCAAGCAGAAGTGTCTGGAGGGGTATCAGGTGGGCAACAAGACTTTCAAGGTGCACCTGGATGGCTACAACATGCTCGACTACTGGACCGGCAAGACCGATAAAAGTCCGCGCATCGATTTCTTCTACTTCTCCGACGACGGCGATCTCACCGCCCTGCGCTATGACAACTGGAAATTCGTGTTCATGGAGCAGCGCTGCGCCGGCACGCTGCAGATCTGGGCTGAACCCTTCACGGAGTTGCGTGTTCCCAAAATCTTCAACCTGCTCACCGACCCCTACGAGCGGGCCGACATCACCTCCAACACCTACTGGGATTGGATGCTCGACCATGTCTTCCTGCTGGTTCCCGCTCAAGCGAGGGTGGCCCAGGCCCTGGAGACCCTGAAGGACTTCCCGCCCCGCCAGAAGGCGGCCAGCTTCACGGTGAGCGATGCAATCAAGAAGATGACGGCCACCCTCGGCAGCTCCTGAGGATCAGATGTCGTCTGCTCCAGCGTCCATGGCCCAGACTGACCGCCCTCCAGGGCGCCCGCCGGCGCGGGACATGGTCTGGATCCCGGCCGGCAGCTTTCTGATGGGCTCCGATGATCACTACCCTGAAGAATCCCCAGCCCACCGGGTGGTGGTGGAGGGCTTCTGGATCGACCGCTCACCGGTCACCAACGCCCAGTTCCGCAAGTTCGTGAAGGCCACGGGTCACGTGACCCTGGCCGAGCGGCCGGCGGATCCGGCGGCCTACCCCGACGCCCTGCCGGAGCTGTTGGCTCCGTCATCGATCGTGTTCGTACCTCCGCCCGGGCCCATCAGCACGGGCGATCCCTACCGCTGGTGGCAGTACCTGCAGGGGGCCAACTGGCGCCACCCGGAAGGCCCGGGCAGCTCGATCAAGAGCCGCGACCACCATCCCGTGGTGCATGTGGCCCATGAGGATGCCCTGGCGTACGCCGCCTGGGCCGGCAAGGCCTTGCCCAGCGAAGCCGAGTGGGAGCGGGCCGCCCGGGGCGGAGTGGAGGGGGCTGAGTTCGCCTGGGGGGAGGAGCTCCATCCGGGCGGCCGGCCGATGGCCAACACCTTTCAGGGGGACTTCCCCCACCACAACAGCCTGCTCGACGGCTGGGAGCGCACCTCGCCGGTGGGCAGCTTCCCGCCCAACGGCTACGGCCTGCTCGACATGATCGGCAATGTCTGGGAGTGGACCGACGACTGGTACGCCGGCCACGGCGCCACGGTGGCGGCCCATAAGCAGGCCGGGGGCTGCTGCACGATCGAGTCCCCCCGCGGTGCCTCGCGGCTGGAGAGCATCGACACCGCCTCCCAGCACGGCACCATCCCGCGCAAGGTGGTCAAGGGCGGCTCGTTTCTCTGCGCTCCCAGTTACTGCCGCCGCTACCGCCCTGCCGCCCGCATGGCCCAGGGCATCGACACCTCCACCTGCCACATGGGCTTCCGTTGCATCGTGAGGAGCTGAACCGTGCCTGCTGTCCTCTTCAAGGAGGTGCTCGAGCTGGTCGCCGGGGGGTTGCGACTGTTGCTGGAAGGCGTCTCCGTTATCTGTGTGGCCATCGGCTTCCTTGTCACAATGCGTCAGAGCCTTCGCCCGCGTCGCAACGGCCAATCTCATGGACGGCCTTTCAACAGCACCCGGCTCACTTTCGGCAGCTGGCTGTCGATGGCGCTGGAATTTCAACTGGCGGCCGACATCGTCGCCACCACCACCGCACCCTCGAATGAGAATCTGATCAAACTGGCAGTGGTGGCTGTGATTCGAACCTTTCTCAACGTCTTTCTCGGCCGCGAGGTGGAAGCCGAACAGAAGCTGGAGGATGCCCAACGCCAGCAGATGGCCAACCTTGCCACCACGTCACACTGATGGGCAATCTCAACAACGAACTGGCCAAGGAGCGCAACCGGGCCGCCGCCGAGCGCACGATGATGGCCTGGATTCGCACCTGCCTGTCGCTGATCAGTTTTGGTTTCGGCCTTGACAAAATCATCGGTGCGATCAACCGCAGCCGCTTTGATGGCAGTGCCCATGCCAGCCTGAGTGTGCGTCTTGTGGCGATCGGTTTCGTGCTGATCGGCATCCTGGCGATGGCGGCGGCCACCCGGCAACACCTGCGCACGCTCAAGCTGATCCGCCGCGACGACTTCGTCTATGTCGATCAGCGCTCGATCACCGTCTTCACAGCCATTGCCCTCACGATCATCGGCATTGTGGCCTTTGCCCTGCTGGTAACGGGTATCCCCGTCGGTTAACTCCCATGCCCCAATCTGCAGCGCTATTGGTCACGGCCACCATCGTGACACTCATGTTCAGCCTTGGACTCGGGCTGAAGAACTACCCGTTCGTGCTGCTCAGAGACCGCCCCGCCTTTCTCTGGCGCGTGGTGCTCGGCACCTGCCTGTTGGTGCCCCTGGCCGGGCTGGTGCTGGTGTTGCTGCCCTTGCAAGGGGTGCTGACACGCCCTGCCTGGGCAGCCATGGCCCTGATGCTGGCGTGTCCCAGCGCCCCGCTCATCCTCTTCCGGGTGCGCAGCAGTGGCGGCACGGCTGAGCTCGCGGCGCGGCTGCAGATCGCGGCGGCGCTGCTGGCCATCGTCACCATTCCCCTGATGGCCATCGTGTTCAAGGCCAGCGTCGCCCTCAACGGGTGGGAGATCGACGGGTGGGAGATCCACCCGGCCCAGGTGGCGATGCAGGTGCTGCAGGTGCAGGTGCTGCCCGTGAGCGCCGGCGTGCTGCTGGGGCAGTGGCAGCCGCAGCTGGCCCAGCGTTGCAGCCGTGCTCTCGGTGCCCTGGCCACCCTGCTGCTGATGCTGATGCTGGTGGCTCTGCTGGTGCTGAGCGGCAGGCAGCTGGTGCCCTTCCTCCAGCAGAACCTGCTGGCCCTGGCCGCGATGGCCGGCCTCAGCGTGTTCAGCCTGGCGATCGGCTATGGCCTGGCCGGACGGGATCCGCTGGAGAGTCGAACGGTGGCGCTGGTGACGGGGATGCGCAACACGGGCCTGGCGGCTCAACTGGCCCTGACCTATCAACCAGGGATGCCTGAGCTGATTCCCGGAATCCTCTCCTATGTGTTGATCACGGTCATCATCTCCACCCTGTTTCTGAAATGGCAGCAGCGTGAGATCGCCGAATCCGCCTGAGTCTTCGGATCATCAGAGCTGTTCATTCGCACCATGGCCCAGTTTCCTGCCTCTCTTCTGCCCAGCGGTTATCGGCGTGGACTGGGGCAGGCGGATCTGGCGGCCGGACTGACCGCCGCCGCGGTGGTGCTGCCCAAGGCGATGGCCTACGCCACGATCGCCGGCCTGCCAGTGCAGGTGGGTCTATATACGGCCCTGGTGCCGATGGCGGTGTACGCCCTGCTGGGCAGCTCCAGACCCCTGAGCGTGAGCACCACCACCACCCTGGCGATCCTGGTGGGCAGCGAGCTGAACCGGCTCTCGCCCTTGGGTGATCCGAGCGCCCTGGTGGCGGCCAGCACCACCCTGGCCCTGCTGGTGGGCACCATGCTCTGCGGCGCCGCCCTGCTGCGGCTCGGTTTCATCGCCAACTTCATCTCCGAATCGGTGCTGGTGGGCTTCAAGTCCGGCATCGGTCTGGTGATCGTCGTGGATCAGCTGCCCAAGCTGCTGGGGCTGCATGGGGAGAAGGAAGGCTTCTTCCGCGACCTCGCTGCGCTGCTGGTTGGGATCCCGCAGGCGTCGCTGGCCACGGTGCTGCTCTCGGCCGCTCTGTTCGGCCTGCTCTTCGGCCTGAAGCGTCGTCTGCCGTCGGTATCGGCGCCGCTGGTGGTGGTGGCCGTTGCGATCGCCGGTTGTGCCCTGCTGGGGCTCGATCGCTTCGGCGTGGAGCTGGTGGGCGCCGTGCCCAGGGGGCTGCCTTCCCTGAGTTTGCCCCGACTGGATCTGCTCGGCGGTCTCTGGCCAGGGGCGGCTGGCATCGCCATGATGAGTTTCACGGAAAGCATCGCCGCAGCGCGGGCCTTCCGCGCCAGCGATGAACCTTCTCCGCAACCCGACCGGGAGCTGCTGGCCCTCGGCCTGGCCAACATCGGCGGGGGCTTGTTCGGAGCGATGGCGGCAGGCGGCGGCACCACCCAGACGGCGGTGAACCGCCAGGCCGGGGCCCGCAGTCAGATGGCGGAGCTGGTCACGGCAGGAGCCGCGCTGGCCACCCTGCTGCTGCTCGCTCCCTTGATCGCGCTGATGCCCCTGGCGGCCCTGGCGGTGGTGGTGATCGTCTATTCGTTCGAATTAATCGCCCCGGGCGAATTCCTGGCGATCCGCCGTGTCCGACACATCGAATTCCGCTGGGCGCTGGTGGCCTTCCTGGGGGTGGTGTTCCTGGGCACCCTCAAAGGCATCCTCGTGGCCGTGATCCTCTCCCTGCTGGCCCTGGTTCAGCAGGAGGTGAACCCACCGGTGTATGCCATCGGCCGCAAGCGCGGCACCGATGTGTTCCGGCCGCTCTCAGCCAGGCATCCCCGCGATGAGACCTGGCCGGGGCTGCTGCTGCTCCGGGCCGAGGGGCGCCTGTTCTTCGCCAATGCCCATGGGGTGCTCCAGCGGATGCGCGCGGAGATCACCCAGCACCAGCCAAGGGTGGTGGTGCTGGATGGCAGCGCCGTGATCGACATCGAATACTCCGCCCTCAAAGTGATCACGGAAGCGGAGCGGCGCCTGGATCGGCAGGGAATCTCCCTCTGGCTGGCGGGATTGAACCCCACGGTGCTGGAGGTGATCCGTCGATCGGAGCTGGGGGAACGGCTGGGGAAAGAGCGGATGCACCGCAACATCGAGCGTGCAGTGGAGCATTACCTCGCCGCGGGGCTGGATCAGCAGGCCTGAGCGACGAGGACCAACCGCTCAGGTCTTCGGCACGGTACTGGCGTTGCCGTTGCGGATGGCGTGATAGCCGGGGGAGAGGATCTCCACATCGGCGGCGGCGAACTGATCCTGCAGCGCCGCCAGCATCTCGGAGAGGGTTTCGCGGTACTGGGAGGGGTCGCTCACGTAGGCCGTCAGTTCATAACTGATGTGGTAATCATTCAGGGATGTCTGCAGAACAAAGGGGTCCATCTCCTTGGTGATGCCCTTCACACTGCGAGCGGCGGCCAGCATCAACTCATGCACCCGGCGCCAGGGCACGTCGTAGCCGATGGTGATCGTGGTGGAGAGGGCCACTGGTTGCTGGATCTCCCGGCGGGAGAAGCTGAAGTTCATCACGGAGGCACCGATCACCATGGCATTGGGGATGCTCACCAGTTCATTGCGTGGCGTGCGGATCCGGGTCACCAACAGAGCCCGCTCCTGCACCACACCCAGGGTGCCGTTGATCTCCACCCGGTCGCCGATGCGGAAGGCGCGGGTGTAGATCAACATCAGACCGCTGATGATGTTGGTGGCGATGGCGCTGGAGCCGAGGGCCGCCAGGGCACCTAACAGCAGGCCTGCGCCCTGGAAGGCCTTACTGTCCGACCCCGGAATGTAGGGGAAGGCCAGCACGAGCCCAACGAGGGTGATGAAGATCGCGGCAAGCCGAGCCGTGGGCAGCGCCCATTCCTGATAGAAACCCGGGATGCGGATCCTGCCGCGATCTAGCGCGGAGAAAAAGGAGTTGCTGCCGCGGATGCAGTACACGGTGATCACCAGGATCAACAGGATCGAGAGCACATTCGGAATCACCGAGCCCACCAGGCTCAGGCCCTTCGTGATCACCTGAAGAATCTGCTGACGCAGGCCCTCGGCGAAGCTCTGGGTGGGGGGGAACAGGCTCAGCAGAAGCGGGATCAGCAGATAACTGATCAGCAGCAGCAAGCCCCAGTGGAGAACACGACGGACAAGCTGCAGGATCTGACGCACCTGCCTGGATTCCACCAACTCGGAGGAGCCCAGGCGCACGCCCCGCAGCAGCCGGCTCTGATCGACGGCGATCCACTGGCTCAGGCGGGCGTTCAGCCGGCCCTGGGTCCTCACCCAGAGCAGGTAGATGGCCAGCACGATCAGGGCCAGGACCGTCCCCTTCAGCCAGTTAACCCAGCTGTGGCCGATCCGGTACTGCCTCAGGGCCGTCTGCAGGCTGCTCCGATAGCGCTCGGCCAGTTGCTGGCGGGTCAGATCGAAGCAGGCGGCTGCGCGGTCATCGACGGCCAGCAGCTGCTCGAAGCCCCCATCCGCCTGGCGAATGCCGATGAAGGTGTAAGGAGCCTCATCCTTGAGGCTGAGCTTTTCAACCGGGAAATCAGGATCCTCGGCCAGGCGCGCCAGTTGCGCGCTCGCCCGTCGGGCGAACTCCTGGGGCTTCTGGGCTCCCACCGCATCGCGGATCTCGATCACCTTGCGGCCGTCGAGGGTGACGAACGGTGGATCCGCGGCACAGCCCTGCTTCGGCGGCGGCGCGGCCGAGGGAGCGCTGCCCCCCTGCTGGGCCGCCAGCGGCAGCGCCATGGCCAGGGACATCCCCAGGGCCAGCACCACCAGCAGGGCGGAGCGAAGCCGGCCCCCATGACCACCTGATCGCACCACGGGAGGCGTCACGGCTGACTCAATCAGACTGGATGGCGATCATGGTGCAGCCCCTGGCTGTCCTCGACCAGTGAATAGGTTGCCGAAAGCCTGGGGAGGACGTCAGCCCATGAACCCAAACGCTTCCGGTGAACCAGGCCGCACCAGGCCACCACGGCAGGGATGGTTCTGGCCGGCGGTGCTGCTGGTGGCGCTGCTGGTGGCCATGCCGTCAGCGTCACCCAGCCGGGCAGCTGTTGAGATCCCTGCCGCCCAGGTGGAAGTGGACGGAACCTATTTGTTCCAGCTGCGGAGCTCGAAGGACTACAGCGCCGAGCAACGGGCGGATGCGGCCACTGGGTTGCTCCAGAGCGCCGCCAAGAACCCAACACCGGCTGTGATCCAGGTGGTGGAACGCAATGGGCTGCCGGTGATCAGCCTCGATGGCAAACCCCTGCTGACAGTGACCCGCCTGGATGTGGCTGAGGGCCTGAGCCTGCAGGACCAGGCGGAAACATGGCGCCGCCGCCTCGTGGAGGCCCTCGAGCAAGGACGCCTGCAGCGGCAGCCCGCCTACATCCGGCGGATGGGGCTGCGCTCGCTCGCCCTGCTGCTGGGGGCCTTCCTGCTGCAACGCCTGCTGGGTGCCATCTTCCGGCGGGCCTTCGCGCAGGCGTGGCCCCATCCAGGCGCCGCTGGTGAGCTGATCCCAGGGAAGGCTGGCAGCGGCTTCCTGACCAGGGCCCTGCTGCGTTGCCTGCAGGTGGCGATCTGGATCAGCGTGGCCGGAACAGTGGCCGAGCTGTTTCCAATCAGCAGGATGGCCTTGCAACGGCTGCGAGACGCGCTCTCCGACAGCCTCGCTTCCCCCTTCCTGCCCCTGGGGGAACGCAGCTACTCAGTGCTGGATGTGATCGTGCTGATCACCCTGTTCCTGGCCCTGGCCAAGGGGCTGGGGGTGCTGCAACGGCTGCTGCGCACCCGTGTGCTGCAGTACACGGGGATCGGTAAAGGAGCCCAGGCAGGGATCGCCTTCGTGGTGCAATACGCCCTGCTGTTCGTCGGCTCGCTGGTGCTGCTTCAGCTCTGGGGGCACGACCTGAGCTCCCTGGCCCTGTTCGCCAGCGTGTTCGGTGTGGCCCTGGGCCTCGGGCTTCAGGTCATCACCAAGAACTTCATCAGTGGCCTGATCATCATCTTCGAGCGGCCGATCCAGGTGGGTGATTTCGTCGAGATCGGCGAGCTTCACGGCACTGTTCAGAAGATCAGCCTTCGTTGCACCGAGGTGGTGACGCTGGATCGAATCGCGATCATCGTGCCGAATGCCGAGTTCCTCGAATCCCAGGTGGTGAACTGGAGCCATGGCAGCCCCACCTCCCGGCTGATCCTTCCCATCGGGGTGGCTTACGGCTCCGATTGCACCGCCGTGAGCCATGCCCTGGTGGAAGCCTGCAAAGACTATCAAGGCATCCTCCAGGAACCGAGTCCAAAGGTGTTCTTCACCGGTTTCGGCGACAGCTCCTTGAACTTCAGTCTGCTGGTGTGGATCAACCAACCCATGCGCCAGTATGAGATCATCAGCGATCTCAATTACCGGATCGAGGCAGTTCTGCGCCACCACGGGATTTCAGTCCCATTTCCCCAGCGGGATCTGCACTTGCGCAACGAGAATCTGCAGCTTGCCCTGCCCCCTGAACTGAGCGAGATGCTCAAGGCAGTGCTGGCAGGCCGTGGCAATTCCTCCGCCGCGCCGCCCGATCAGGACGGGGCATAGGGAGGTGGCAGCGTACTGGCCCGGCCACTGCGAATCGCGTGATAGCCGGGCGAGAGAATCTCCACCTGGGCTGCCGCAAACTGATCCTGGAGGGCCGCCAACAGATCAGAGAGGGTCTGGCGGTAGGTGCTCACATCCCGCACGAATGCATTGAGCTCGTAGCTGATGTGGAAGTCGTTGAGGGAGGTCTGGATCACGTAGGGGCTGAGCTCATCGGTGATGCCCTCGACGCTGTGGGCAGCGGCGAGCATCAACTCATGCACCCGGCGCCAGGGCACGTCGTAGCCGATCGTGATCGTGGTGGCCAGGGCCACGGGCCTGGCGATCTCACGGCGGGAGAAGCTGTAATTGAGGATCGAAGCGGCAATCACCGTGGCATTGGGAATGCTCACGAGTTCATTTCGTGGGGTCTGAATCCGCGTCACCAACAGGGCACGGTCCTGCACCACGCCGATGGTGCCGTTGATCTCGACACGGTCGCCTTCGCGGAAAGCACGGGTGTAGATCAGCATCAGGCCGCTGATGATGTTGGTGGCGATGGCGCTGGAGCCCAGAGCCGCCAGCACACCCAGCAACAGGCCGGCCCCCTGGAAGGCTTTGCTGCTGGAACCGGGGATGTAGGGATAAGCCAGCACCACACTGGCCAGAATGATCAGGATCGTGGCAAGCCGTGCCGTGGGCAGGGCCCACTCCTGATAAAAGCCGGGAATGCGGATGCGTCCGCGATCGAGGGCCTGAAACCAGGCATGGCTGCAGCGATTGACCAGCACCGCGAGCACCAGGATCACCAGGATCGAGGCCAGATTCGGGATCGTGGCCACGATCGCGGCCAGCAGACGGCCAACCAGCGCCAGGATCTGAGCGCGCAAGTCTTCGGCGATCCCCTGCGTGGGCGGAAAGAACCCCAGCAGCAGCGGAATGAGCAGATAGCTGATCAGCAGCAGCAGGGCCCAGTGCAGCACCTGAAGCAGCAGCTGCAGCGACGCGCGCAGCTGAACGGGATCCAGCAACTGGCCGCTGCGCTGCTGCACCCGCACAAACAGCCCGGCTTCCTGGGCCCCGATCCAAGTGCGCAAGCTCCCGTGGAGGCGCCGCTGCAGGCGCACCCACAGCACATAGAACCCGAGCACCAGCAGGGCCAGCCCCGTGCCTCGTGACCAGGCGCCAGCGGTGTGGCTGCGGCGGTAATTGGCCAGCGCCAGACGCAGGCTGTCGCGATAACGCTCAGCCAGCTGCTGGCGCTTGAGCCCGAAGCAGGCCCCTCCGCGATCATCCACAGCCAGACTGGCCGTGAAGGATCCGTCCCGCTGGATGCCGATCAGGCTGTAGGGGGGATCGTCGCGCAGTACGATCTACTCAGGGCTGTAGCTGAGGTTGGAAGCCCACAGTTGCAGTCCTCGGCTGCCACGGTTGGCATAAACTGTCAGTTGCTGGGCGCCTGGAGCCGAGCGAATCTCCAGCACCTTCTTGCCATCAAGCTGAACCCACGCTGGGGTGGTGGAGCAGTGGTCCGGCAGGCTTTCGGCTGGGAGAGCCTTCAGTGGGCTGGCCACCGGCGAGCTGGCCAGCCCTGGTAGCCCCGGCACCAGCAGCACGAGCAGCAGAAGCAGCGCCAGCACCCGTTGCGGCCAGAAGGATCCACACCAGAACCCCACACCTCTCGACCTGGCCATGCCGGCATGACGACGCGCTCTCCCCATGGCCATCGCTACAACCGTTTCTTGATTGAACATGACAGCCTCAACTCCTGCCCGGGCCCTTGCCATCGTTGAGGCGCACATCGAGCGGAGGGATCTCCACCAGATGCACCGTGGTTGAGGCAATGCTGATCCGACCCTGACTGGCCTCGAACGCATCCAGGATGTTGGTGTAGAGCAGGTCTTTGGTGATACGTCGACGCTTGCAATCGACGATGTAGCGCACGGTGAAGGACAGCCAGTTGTCGGTCACCACCAAGCTCACGGCCGGCTCCAGACTGGCGGACTCGAGCAGATAACGCCGGATCAACTGCTGCCAGGCCTGGCGGGATGACTGCATCAACTCGTCGGTGTAGAGATCATTCACCGCCTTCTCGAGAATCGTCCGGGCCAGACGATGATCACATCCGTGCTTGACCGGCACCTTGATCTCATCCCATAGAAAAGGGAAGTCGCCAGAGTAGTTGAAGACAGGCTCCTTGAAGACAAAACTGTTGGCAATTCGCACCACCCTGCCGCTGTAGAGATCGGAGTCGACCCATTCGCCAAGCTCCATCATGGTGGTCCTGAGAATGCCGATATCGATCACATCCCCCTTGATGCCACCGAGCTGGACCCGATCTCCGGGTTTGTAGAAGCCCCCGAAGGAAATCGCAATCCAACCCGCGACACTGCCGATCACCTCCTGAAGGGCGAAGGCGATGCCGGCACTGGCCACACCAATCGCCACGGTCAGTCCCACCAGCCGATCGCGGTAGACGATCGACACCAGCAGGATCACCGCCACATAGCCCCCGAAGGTGATCAGCTTGCGGCCGTAGTAGCGGCTGTCCGAATCCTTGAGATTGCGGGTGATGTAGTGCTGGGCCAGGCGAACAGCCAGGACGATCAGCACCAGGCCCACCAGGGCCGCCATCAGTTTCACCACCCCTGGGGCCTGCCACCAGGGAACAGCCAGGATCAGCTGAGGGAGCATCGCTTGCATCGAACGCCTACGACGGAGGTGCTCCAGCCTCGCCGCTGGACCAACAATTCTGCCTGGAGAATCAGCCTAAGGTTGCCAATTCTGATCGGCTCAAGGCCATCACCTCGCTTCTCCCCAAGGGTCTGAGCACCCGACGAGCGCGACAGCGCCCTGTGCCACGTCAGCGCATGCGGCGGCTACTCACCGAGTTTCAGCAGGACGCCCGGCTGGATCAGGTGTTCGTGGTGCTCACGCTCGGCTCCACCCTGATCGCCACCCTCGGTTTGCTGGCCAACAGTGCCGCAGTGGTGATCGGGGCCATGATCATCGCCCCCTGGATCACGCCGCTGCGGGCCACCGCCTTCGGCATCCTGCGGGGTCGCCTGCCCCAGGTGATCCAGGGGCTGGTGACCCTGTTGGTGGGGGCCATGATCACCGTCAGCCTCTCGCTGCTGCTGGGCAAACTCGCCGGCTTGCCTGATTTCGGCAACGAGGTGCTCTCGCGTACCGCCCCGAACCTGCTCGATCTGGGCATCGCCCTGGTGGCGGGCGGCATCGCCGCCTACGCCAAGGTGCGCAGTGAGGCGGTGTCGTCCCTCGCCGGCACCGCCATTGCCGTGGCGCTGGTGCCGCCGGTGTGCGTGATGGGCTTGCTGCTCTCCGCCGACCAATGGAATTTGGCCCTGGGAGCCGGGCTGCTCTACCTCACCAACCTGATGGGCATCCTCAGCGGCTGCCTGGTGGTGCTGGCCAAATCGGGGCCCGGGCTTCGCCACCACATGCGCCGCAGCCGGCTCAGCCTGATCAGCCTTGCCCTGACGGCGGTCCTGGTGATTCCGCTCACCAGCAGTTTCCTCGATCTGGTGCGCCAGAGCCGGCAGCAGACGCTGCAACGCGAGTTGCAGAGCACGATCCAGAACCTGCTGGTACGCGAGACCGTGACCCTCGGCCAGGAGGCCCAGCTCGATGGGATGACCATCGATTGGAGCCAGAATCCGCCCCTGATCCGGGTGGTGGTGCGGGCCAGCCGGCCGGATGTACCCAGCCCGAAGCAGGTGGCGGCCGTGCAGAAGCTGGTCAACGAGCGTCAGGGACTGCGCTTCCGCCTGGTGGTGGAGCGCTCGGCGGTGGAAGTGGTGGGTCCGGAGACGGAACCCAACCCCCAGCCCGAGAACGGAGAGTCGCCGCTGCCGCCTGCCGGAACCACCGCCCCCGAGCCGCCCAGGCAACCACCGGCAGCGGCGGGCGCAGGACCTGCGCCCGTGGCACCGCCGCCGCCGCCGGAGTAGCAAGGAGAGGTACGCACCACCAAAGGCGCCACCGATGTCCAAAGCTCAGCTGAGTGCCTTCCTGATCGAAGTGGAAGCCGATGCCGCCCTGCGCCAGCGGGTGGAGACCGCCGCCAATGCCAGCGCCGTGGCCGCCATTGCTCTGGAGCGGGGCCACGTGTTCTCCGCCGCCACCCTCAGCCGTCACCAGCGGGGCTGAGGATCAGGCGCAGCCCCTCGAGCCGGCGGGCATTCACGCCCAGGTCGGAATCTCCCAGGCGGGATTCCGAACGCGCCTGAAGGCCGGTGCCGGAGGCATCCAGCGCCAGTTCCAGATCATCGACAAAGCCGAACAGCCGGCTCTCGGCTGTGGCATGCAGATAGCTCAGTTAGGGGGATTCCACTCTGGCTTCGATCTGCACTCCAGGGGTGGTCTCCAGCTCCAGGGCCAGCTGCTGGAGAGCCGCTGCGGGGTTGGCCAACGGCCAGTCCTGGCGAGCGCAGTGGGCCAGGCTTGGGCAGGGCCTGAGCCGACCATCATGCAGACCCAGATCCGCGGGCGGCGCACCGGAGAAATGCAGCAGGGAGGCCTGGGCGGCGCCGTGGTGGCCCAGCAGCAACAGCAAGACCAGCAGCTGGGCTCCCAGCAGTGAAAGAAGCCTCAGGGGGCGGAAGGTGGTGGTTCTCATGCTGCAGCCGCCCAGCTGCCGTGCAAGCCGTGGGGCAGGGCCAGGGGCATGGGCAGAACCGCCTGCTCCGAGAGGTCGGCGGCGTTGAGGATCACCAGGTCGCTGGCGCAGCGTGCTCCGTTCCAGACCACGCAGAGGATCCAGCCGTCGTCTTCGGCGGGTTGATCGCCCTCGGCGTCCTGCCAGGGGCGCGGCACCATCACGGGTTCGCTCACGAAGCCCCGGGGAGCGGCGCTCCAGACGAGGCGCTCGCCGTTGCTCAGATCCAGCTTCTCGATGGCCTGCAGGGGGGCATTGCCCCGCTCCTGCTCGGTGACCGCCATCCAGGCGTAGCGGGCCTCAAGACCCACCCGCCGGGGGTTGACCATGGCGAACTCGCAGCAGCGCTCCTCCAGCAACTCCGTGCTCACCTCACCGCTGGCCAGATCGATGCGGCAGCGCTTGAGCTGGCCGATCGGCAGGCTCTCGAAATCGACGGCGCGGAAATCGACGCCAGGACCGATCGAGGGGAAATCGTCGTAGAAGATCGAATCCACCACCACCTGCCCGGCCGTGCCGGCACTGGGATCCTCGAAGGCATTGAGGTGGTGGAAGACGAACCCCTCAGGGGCGCTCACCTGCAGCGGCTCACCATCGCCCGAGCGGGGGATCAACCAGAACTGGCCGCGCTCACCAGGCTTGGAGTCGAGGCACTGGGCAGCCCCCTTCCAACCGAGCACGAAGCCGAGCGGGTTGAAGCTCATGGCGTTCTGCAGGAACACCGCCCAGTTCTGGGTGATGGCGAAATCGTGGAGGAAGGCGAAGCCGTTGAAGCTGCGCTTCTGGTCCGCCACCAGCGTCCCGGCGGCGGCACCGGGGCTGGCGTCGAACTCCATCAGGCGGATGGTGCTGCGCAGACCGGCCTTGACGCCGAAGGTGACCATGCGCTGCTGGCCGTGGTGGCCTGGATCGAAGCGGGGGTGGGCGCTGAAGGCCTCACCATCGGCAAGCACGCCGCCGAGGAGTTCGACACCCTCTGTTTCGAGGCTGGTGGGGTCGAGGCTGTGGGGCGAGCTGGCCTCCCACAGGGCCAGCAGCTTCTCGCCCAGCCGCACCACGTGGGTGTTGGCGATGTTCTTGAGGCGCAGGTCGAAGGCGTTGGCGAGCGGTCCGCCGGGCTTCTGGCTGCCGAAGACGCCGCGGTAAAGCACCTTGCCGGCCTTCTCCTCCGCCAGCCAGCCCTCCGTGCGCACGAAACGGTTGCTCAGCTCGGCCGCACCGCCCTCAAAGCGCACGGCGGTGATCATGCCGTCGCCATCAAAGGGGTGGTGCACCCAGCGGCCGCCGCGCTCCAGGCGGCCGGGACCGTTGCGGTAGAGGCTGCCGCTGAGTTCGGAGGGGATGGTTCCACTGGCGGCGGCCAGGGGCACGGAAGTGAGTTCCGTGCCCACATTGCGGAACGCACTGGCCCAGTCGGCTCGGTCGTAACCGGGCGAGGAGGCTGCTGCGGCCTTGCCGGGTTCGGGTCGACTGGGGGCGATGGTCATCGCTCACTCACGCGGGAATGCCTCCATCATCACGTAACGGAGTGTGACGACGCGATTCGCCGCCCGCAGCCACCCAGACTTCAACCAAGGGCGCCAGCCTGCTCCAGAATGCCCTTGCTGCTGGGCACCTCGCCGGCGCGGCGCGGATCGATCTCCACCGCCTGGCGCAGGGCCCGGGCGAAGGCCTTGAAACAGGCCTCCACGATGTGATGGGAATTGAGGCCGTCGAGCTGGCGGATGTGCAGGGTCAGCCCGGAATTGTTCACCACCGCCACGAAGAACTCGCGCACGAGCTCGGTGTCGTAGGTGCCGATGCGCTGGGCCGGGATCGTCAGGCCGTAGCTGAGGTGAGGGCGGCCGGAGCAATCCAGCACCACCTGCACCAGAGCCTCATCCAGGGGCGCGCTGAAGTGTCCGAAGCGGTGGATGCCCTTGCGGCTGCCCAGGGCCTGGGCCAGCGCCTGCCCCACGGCGATGCCCACGTCCTCGTTGGTGTGGTGGTCGTCGATGTGGGTGTCACCCTCGGCGCTGATCTCCAGATCCAGCAGGCCGTGGCTGGCGAGCTGGTGGAGCATGTGATCGAGAAAGGGCACACCGGTGCTCACCCGGCAGCTGCCGCGGCCATCGAGGCCCAGGCGCACGCGCACGTCGGTTTCACCGGTGACGCGGTCGACACTGCCGCTGCGGCCGCCGGGGCTGCCGTGATCGAAGTCCGGAAGGGAGGACACAGGGCAATGGGTCGGGAGTGTACCAATCATGCCGAAGCCAAAGACCGGAATCGGTCCACAATCGCCAGCACCGAGCCGGCCGCTGCTTGAACAACTGTCCCCAGGCGGTGCTCGCCGAGCTGCGAGCCGGCCACCGACGCTTCCTTGACGGTGAATCGCTCCATCCCCACAGCAGCCGTGAGCGCATGCTCGAGGTGGAATCGGGCCAGCACCCCACCGCGGCGGTGCTGGGCTGCGCGGATTCGCGGGTGCCGGTGGAGCTGCTGTTCGACACCGGATTCGGCGACCTGTTCGTGGTGCGCAACGCCGGCACCCTCTCCACCACCGCCGCGATCGCCTCGCTGGAGTACGCCGTGGCTCACCTGGGGGTGCCGGTGATCGTGGTGCTGGGCCATGAACGCTGCGGCGCCGTGGAGGCGGCCCTGAATCCGGCGCTCACCCTCACACCGAGCCTGGCCCAGCTGGTGGGCCAGCTGCGCATGGAGCTGATCAACCTCGGCGGCCACCAAGATCTGGACCAGGCCTCCCGCCATCACACCCTCAACGCGGCCCGCAACCTCGTCGACTCCAGCGTGCTGCTCACTGACCTGACGCACGGCGGACGCTCGCAGGCGGAGGCCGCCTTCTACAACCTGCACACCTCGAGCACAGACTGGATGGGATCGGTGATGCCGATGCGCTCGGAAGCCCTGCTCACATCCCCGTGATGCAGTAGCCGGCGTCCACGTAGATCACCTGGCCGGTGATGCCGGAGGCCAGGGGGCTGGCCAGGAAAGCGGCGGTGGACCCCACCTCGTCTTGCGTGACGGTGCGCTTGAGCGGAGCCTTCTCCTCCACGTTGTGGATCATCTCGAGAATGCCGCCGATCGCCGAGCTGGCCAGGGTGCGGATCGGACCGGCACTGATGGCATTCACCCGAACCTGATTGTGGGGGCCGAGCTCGGCGGCCAGATAGCGCACCGAGGCCTCCAGGGCCGCTTTGGCCACGCCCATCACGTTGTAATTGGGGATCGCCCGCTCGGCGCCCAGATAACTGAGGGTGATCACGCTGGCCCCTTCGCTGAAGAGTGGCTTGGCATGGCGGCAGAGGGGCGCCAGGGAATAGGCGCTCACCTCCAGGGCCCTGGCGAAACCCTCGGGGCTGATGTCGGAGTAGTTGCCGATCAGTTCATCCTTGCCGGCGAAGGCCAGGCAGTGCACGAGCACATCGATCGAGCCCCACTGTTCCTTCACCCGTTCGAACACGGCCTCGATCTGGGCAGGCTCCTGCACATTCAGGGGCTCGAACAGGCTGGGGTTCAATGGCGCGGTGAGCTCACGCACCTTGCCCTCGAAGCGGCCCTTCTCATCCGGCAGGTAGGTGACCCCCAGCTCGCAGCCTGCTGCCACCAGCTGCTGGGCAATACCCCAGGCGATCGAGCGGTTGTTGGCGATGCCCGTGACGAGGGCTTTCTTGCCGCGCAGATCGAGGAGCATGGGAGAGGCGCCGAGTGCCGGCCGGGAACAGTGGGGGGATTCTCCTCCACCGCATCCGTCGCCCCCAGACCAGCGCGGCCCCGCACCCGCCAATGACATCAACCGTTCCTCAACCAGGCCAAGCGGCCTCACACCAGCCCAGCCACCCAGCCCTCGCCGGCGTGCCCCTGGCCTGGCCCGCCAGCCGCGGCGATCTGCCGCGCGCCTTCAGCGACCGCGGCGCCATGGTGCGGGAGCTGACCGCCCGCTTTCCCCAGGCCGTCGGCGACGCCAGCCCGATCCGGGGGGGCTCAGAGCCGGCGCTGGCGGCGCTGGAGGCCCTCGACCCGGTGCGCTACGCCGCCAGCCGCAACCACCTCGATGGTGCCGTGAGCGGCCTCTCTCCCTACATCCGCCACGGGGTGGTGAGCCTGGCGCAGGTGCGTGATGTGGTGCAGCAGCGCATGGCCGGGGGGCCGGAGCCCGTGAGCGAGAAGCTGCTGCAGGAGCTGGCCTGGCGCGACTACTGGCAGCGGCTCTGGCTCCGGCTGGGCGATGGCCTCTGGGAGAACCTGGAGCCGCTCAAGACCGGCCACCCCGAGGCGGCCTATGCGCCCGGGTTGCCCGGAGACATCGACGAGGGCCGCACCGGCCTGGCCTGCATCGATGCCTTCGCGCGCCAGCTGAGCGACACCGGCTGGCTGCACAACCACACCCGGATGTGGCTGGCCGCCTACGTGGTGCACTGGCGGCGGGTGCGCTGGCAGGCGGGGGCCCGCTGGTTCCTGCACCACCTGCTCGATGGCGATGCCGCCAGCAACAACCTCAGCTGGCAGTGGATTGCCAGCAGCTTCAGCGCCAAGCCCTACCTGTTCAACCGCGCCAACCTGGAGCGCTTCGGAGCGGGGCGCCATTGCCCGGGCTGCCCGGCGGCAGAGAGCTGCCCCTTCGAGGCCAGCTACGAGGATCTGCAGGAGCGCCTGTTCACCGCACCGCGGGAGGGCTGGCAGGCCAAGGGAGAGGGGGTCTGAGCATGGACTGTCCGGTTCTCTGGATCCACGCCGAGGCCCTGGGTCCGGCCAATCCCGCCCTGCAGGCCCATCCGGGCCGGCCGGCCGTGTTCGTGTTCGAGCCGGGGCTGCTGGGGGGCGCCGCCGGGCCGATCAGCCTCAAGCGGATCGTCTTCCTCTACGAGTGCCTGCTGGAGCTGCCGGTCACAATCCGCCAGGGCAATGGAGCCGAGGAGGTGCTGACCTTCGCCGCCCGCCACCAGGCCGATGGGGTGGTGACCAGCGCCTGGGTGGACCCACGCCTGGGGGAGATCGCTGCCGGCGTGGCAGCCGCCCTGCCCCTGCAGGTGCTGGAGCCCGAGCCCTTCGTGACCTTGCCGGAACCGCCGGACCTGCGACGCTTCAGCCGCTACTGGCTGTCGGCCGGGCCCCGGCTGCGCCCGGATCCCGGCCGATCGGAGCAGCCGTCATGATCGATCCCAGCAAGCCCCCCGCCCCCGGCAACCCCGTCCAGGCTGCGCCGCACCGGCTGGATCACCCCGGGCTGCCGGCCACGGTCTGGCTGGCGGGGCTGGGCTGGCTCACCCCCCAGCGGCGGGAGGAGTTGCTGGCGCTGCTCTCCAGCGACGAGCATCAGCGGCTGCGGCGCTGGCGTCAGAGCGATGACCAGGACCGTTTCCTGCTGGGACGGGGCCTGCTTCGGCAGCGGCTGGGTGAAGCGATGGGGCTGGAGCCCGCCCGGTTGCGCTTTCGCCTGGGGCCCCAGGGCAAGCCGGCCCTGGAGGGACTGGGAAGCCAGGACACCCTGCAGTTCAACCTGGCCCATTCGGGCGCTCTGGTGCTGCTGGCCCTCCACCCCGAGCGGCCGGTGGGGGTGGATGTGGAGTGCCAACGGCCAGGCCTGAACTGGCGGCCGATCGCCAGGCGCCACCTGCCCAGCGGCTGCCTTGAAGTCCTCGAGGCGCTGCCACCGGGGGAGCAGCTCAGCGGCTTCCTTCAGCACTGGTGCCGCCTGGAGGCGGGCCTGAAAGCGACGGGACTCGGCCTGGCCGCAGCCGGGGCCCCGCCACCACCAGGCCTTGAGCTGCACGATCTGCGCCTGCCGGAGGGCTATGCCGGCAGCCTCGCGCTGCTCTGAGCCCTGAATTCAGGGGGTCGCAGCGCCCGCCTGCGGCTCGGTGACGTTCTCCTGCTCGGGGTCCTGCTCCTGCTTGCGAATCGTCTCGGGATCGGTGAGCAGATCCTTCTCCTCCAGCATCGGCAGCTTCTCCACCTTCACCTGGGAGGGATTCAGGGGCGGCTCGATCCACTCCCAGGTGCTGCGCGGGGCGCGGCTGAGGCAAAGGGCTTCCAGCTCCCTGCGCAGGGCGCGGCGCACGTCGCGGCGGGCGACGGCGGCGAAGAACTCCTCGCGGCTGGCCAGACCGGAGCTGAAGGGGTGGCTGCCGTTGCCGTTGAACAGCCGCGCCGGATCCGGCAGCCAGCGCGGGCGACAGACACCCTGGCGGCGGGTGTCGGTTTCGAGCCAGATGTGCAGCCCGTAGCCATCGGGCTGGCTCACCACCGCCAGGCCATCGTGGGGCTGCTGCCGCTGCAGGGGGAACAGGCGCCAGGTGGGGCGGCGGTCGGCCGGGACACAGCCGGCCACGGCGACCAGCCCCACCAGGACAGCCAGCGCCACCAGGGTTGATGCCGGGCGA
The DNA here is from genome assembly GCF_024345875.1 of Synechococcus sp. EJ6-Ellesmere. Classification (NCBI taxonomy): domain Bacteria; kingdom Bacillati; phylum Cyanobacteriota; class Cyanophyceae; order Synechococcales; family Synechococcaceae; genus Synechococcus; species Synechococcus sp. EJ6-Ellesmere. Next base: position 8,558 of record NZ_JAGQBY010000004.1, on the reverse strand, counting down.
TGGGGAGGCCGGGCCAAGAGCTGGTTGCGAGTGGGGGGATCCTGCCCCGGGCGCGCCGCGGCCATGGACGCGACAATCACTTCAGCGACGGTTCATCCATGGCACTGACTCCCTCGACGATGCTGCCGCTGGAGCACCCCCTGCCCGTTTTCGCGCTGGAGACCCTCGACGGTGAGCTGGTGAGCAGCACCGGTCTGGCGCCCCGGCCGTTGCTGGTGCTGTTCCTCTGCGCCCACTGCCCCTTCGTGAAGCACATCGAGGCGGAACTGAGCCGGATCGATCACGACTACAGCGATCGGATCACGATCCTGGCGATCGCCAGCAACAGCCTGATCACGCACCCCCAGGACGGGCCGGAGCAGCTGGCGGAGCAGCGCCGCCGCTGCGGCTGGAGCTTCCCCTATCTCCTCGATCCGGAGCAGAGCGCGGCCAAAGCGTTCAAGGCGGCCTGCACTCCGGATCTGTTTCTGTTCGATGCGGAGCAGCGCCTGGTGTACCGGGGCCAGCTCGATGGCAGCCGCCCGGGCAACAGCCAACCGGCGGATGGCGCCGACCTGCGATCGGCCCTCGATTGCCTGCTGGCGGGGCGGCCGCTGGGCACCGCGCAAAAGCCTGCAATCGGTTGCAACATCAAGTGGCACCCGGGGCTGGAGCCGGCCTGGGCCTGACCCTTGGAGGGGCTTAAGGTTGCTGCCATGCAGGTGCCCCCCTTCGATCTCACCGAGCAGCTTCATCAACTGGGTGAGGCCCTCGAAGACGCCGTTCTGCAGGTGTTGCGCAGCGGGCAATACATCGGGGGCGCCACGATTGCCCGTTTCGAGCAACAGTTCGCCGAGGCTGTGGGCACCCCCCACGCCATCGGCTGCAACAGCGGCACCGACGCCCTGGTGCTGGCTCTGAGGGGTCTGGGCATCGGTGAAGGCGATGAGGTGATCACCAGCTCCTTCAGCTTCTTCGCCACCGCTGAAGCGATCAGCGCCGTGGGTGCCACGCCGGTATTCGTGGATGTGGAGGAGTCCACCTATCTGATCGATCTCGAGCGGATCGAGGCGGCGATCACGCCCGCCACCAAGGCCGTGATGCCGGTGCACCTGTTCGGGCGGCCGGTGGACATGGAGCGGCTGGGGGCGATCGCCGCCGCCCACGACCTGCTGCTGATCGAAGACTGCGCCCAGGCCACCGGCGCCAGCTGGGCCGGGCGGCCGGTGGGCAGCTGGGGCGATGCGGGCTGCTTCAGCTTCTTCCCCACGAAGAACCTCGGCGGCGCCGGGGACGGCGGTGCGGTCACCTGCCGGGATCCGGCGCTGGCCGCCCGCATCCGCGAGCTGGCCGTGCACGGCATGCCGCGCCGCTACCTGCACACCTCGCTTGGATACAACAGCCGCCTCGACGCGATGCAGGCGGCTGTGCTCTCCGTGAAACTTCCCCACCTGGCCGGCTGGGTGGAGCAACGAAGGCAGCTGGCGACCACCTACCGCAGCGAGCTGGCTGATCTGCAGGGTCTGATGCTGCCAGCGGAAGGGCCCAGCGGCCACAGCTGGAACCAGTTCGTGGTGCGCGTGCCCCGCTGCCCGTCAGCCGAGGCGGGCTGCGGCGGTGGTTGTGTGCCCTCCAGCGACAGCGCCACCTATGGCCTGCCGGAGAGCTGCTGCCGCGACTGGCTGAAGCAGGCCCTGGCCGAAGCCGGCGTCAACACGATCATCTACTACCCGATCCCGATCCACCGCCAGCCGGCCTACGCGGAGCTGGGCTATGGCCCCGGCAGCCTGCCGATCACCGAGCGGCTGACCGCCGAGGTGCTCAGCCTGCCGATCTTCCCGGAACTGAGCGCCGCCCAGCAGGCCACCGTGACCGCCGTGATGCGGCAGCTGGTGGCTCAGCCCCTCAGCCTGGCCTCCTGAGCTGGAGCCGCCAACGCGGCATGGAGCGCCTTAAAGCGGGCCTGCTGCGTCTTGTGGTTGACGATCGGGCCCGGGTATCCCCGGCGCTCCAGGGGGGCGATTTCGCCACGGATCAAATCAGCCGTGGCCACACGCGAGAGCTCGGGTAACCAGCGGCGGATGTAGGTGGCCTCGGGATCGAAGCGGGCCGCCTGGGTGTAGGGGTTGAAGATGCGCAGGGGTTTGGGGTCCATGCCGCTGCTGGCACTCCACTGCCAGCCGCCGTTGTTGGCCGCCAGGTCACCGTCCACCAGCAGGCGCATGAACTGGCGTTCACCCCAGCGCCAATCCACGATCAGATCCTTCACCAGGAAGGAGGCCACGATCATGCGGCAGCGGTTGTGCATCCAGCCGGAGTCATTGAGCTGGCGCATGGCGGCATCCACGATCGGCACGCCCGTGAGGCCATCGCACCAGGCGGCGAAACGGCCCTCGTCGTTCTCCCAGGGGAAGAGGCGCCACTGGGGGCGGTAGGGACCCTCGGCCAGTTCGGGGAAATGGAACAGGGCCTGCTGGTAGAACTCGCGCCAGGCCAGTTCCTGCTCCCAGACCGTGATCGACTGGAGCTCTTCCTCACTGCGGGCCCGCGGGCGCTGCTGCTGGGCGGCGGCCCAGGCCTGGCGGGGGCTGAGGGTGCCGAACCTGAGCGCCGCGCTCAGGCCTGAGGTGCCCGGCTCCGCCGGCAGGTTGCGGCCCGGTTCGTAGCCCAGGAGGGGTCCGTCGGCGAAGGCGGCCAGCTGGGCGGCGGCGGCGGCCTCCCCGGGGCGGCAGGGGCAGAGATCGGCGCCCGCGAAGGGTGCACCGGGCAGACCATCGCCGGGGGTAGGCACCGTATCCAGCCAGTTCAGCTGGTCCCAGAGCCGGCGGCGTTCAGCGGGCAGGGCAGCAGGGTCGAGGTCGATGAGGCTCGCCGGAGCGGCAACGGGAGCGCAGGCCTCGGCGCCGGCCTGCTCGATCCGCCGTCGCCAGGAACGGAAGAAGGGGCCATAGACCCGGTAGGGATCACCGGCGCCGGTGGCCAGGGCATCGGGGGGCACCAGCAGCTGATCCCAGTCGGACAGCAGCTTGCAGCCGCCGGCGCGCAGGGCCTCAGCAACGCGGCGGTCGCGGGCACGGCCATTGGGCTCCACATCGCGGTTCCAGGCCACCACCTGGGCGCCGGCGGCCTGCGCCAGCTGCGGCAGCACCTCAGCCGGATCCCCGCGCAGCAGCAGCAGACAGGAGCCGGCCTCCCGCCAGCGGCCCTGCAGCTCCCGCAGGCTCTCGCTCAGGAACCAGAGCCTGGCCGGGGAGAGATCGGGGGCGTCCAGCAGGGCCGGATCAAAGACGAACACACCGGTGACGGCGGCGGTGGCGCGGGCAGCGGCGGCCAGGCCCAGGTTGTCGGCCAGGCGCAGATCGCGGCGGTGCCAGAACAACCAGCGCGGCGGGTTCATCCGAGGCCCAGCAGCTGGCGGGCCCGGAACCAGGCGGTGACGCTCTTGCCGTCGAGGGCCTCATCGCCACTGGCCAGAGCCGCATCGAGGGCGGCGGGCGCCAGCAAGAGCACGTCCAGATCCTCGTCGTCGTCGCCCGCGGGACGCTCGCTGAGAGGAGTGAGATCCCGGGCCAGGAACAGGTGGATCACTTCATCGGAATAGCCGGGGCAGGGCAGCATCAGGCCGAGGGAATCCCAGCGGCTGGCGCTGTAGCCCGCCTCCTCTCCCAGCTCCCGCTGCATCGACTCCAGGGGATCCTCGCCGTCCTCCAGGGTGCCGGCGGGGAACTCGAGGATGCGCCGCTCCACCGCGAACCGGTACTGGCGCAGCAGCACCACGCTCCCGTCGGCCAGCACCGGCACCGCCAGGGAAGCGCCGGGATGGCGAATGATCCCGTAGGTGCCCTCCACACCCATCGGCAGCATCACCCGGTTGAGCTCGAAGCGCAGCTTGCGGGCCTCGAGGACTGCCGTGGTTTCCAGATGGGTGGAGGGCTCTGGCGGCGGCAGGGGAGCCATGAAGGGAGCTGGAGCAGGCCCACCAGTGTGACCGCCAGCCGAAGCCGGCGCGGTTCAGGCCGCGTGGTTCAGACTGCCTCGGGCCAGCCCTCCCGAGCGGGCAGGGGCAGCGGCGGTGGTTCGGCGCCGGGGCTGCTCAGCAGCTCAGCCAGCAGGGCGGCGGCGGTCTGGTGGCCACCGGGAGGCACCAGCTGCGCGTCGATCGCCGCCAGGGGGCCGATCACGAAGGCGCGCTGGCGCAGGCGCGGATGGGGAAGCTCCAGCTGGGGGCTGCTGCAGCGGGCATCGCCGCACCAGAGGAGGTCGAGATCGAGGCTGCGGGGACCCCAGGGCTCCAGGCGCTGGCGGCCGAAGCGCGCCTCCAGGTCCTGCAGACGCATCAGCAGGGCCAGCGCATCGGGCCAGGGCTCGCGGCCCCCGGCTGCGCGCCCCACCAGCAGGACCCCATTGACGAAGGGCGGCTGCCCCAGCGGCCCGCCAACCGGCGCCGTGCGGAACAGGGGCGACCACCCCAGCAGCAGCTGAGTGGCAGCCCGCGCCGCCCAGCCGTGCAGCTCACGGATCAGCAGGGGGCGCACAGCCGTGAGGGTGGCGATGGGGTCGCCGAGGTTGCCCCCCAGGGCGATGGCCACACTGGCCTCAGTGGTGATGACCTGGGTGGTGCTGACCGGATCACCGCTGGGCATTCAGGGCCGCGAGCTCACGGCTCGCCGAGAAAGTCGCGCTTGCCCAGCACCACACCGCTGTGACGCAGGATCGCGTAGGCGGTGGTGGTGTGGAAATAGACGTTGGGCAGCACGAACACCGAGAGGAAAGGCCATCCCGCCATGGTGATGGTCTCGCCGCGGCCGATCGGCACGGTGATCTCCCGGTCTTCACTGCCGTCGATCTGATCAGCGCGGAAGCCATCGAGATAGGCGATCGAGCGCTGCAGGCGATCGATCAGCTCGGGGAAGCTGGTTTCCGTGTCCTCCAGCGGCGGCGCCTCCAGCCCAGCCAGGCGGGCAACGCCGCGGCGGGCCAGGTCGGAGGCGATCTGCACCTGCCGTGACAGGGGGAACATGTCGGGATAGAGGCGGCTGGTCACCAGCACGGCGGGATAGAACCCCTGGGTCTCGGCATGGACCAGGCCCTTGCCCAGCACTGCAATCAGGTTGGTGAGCGTCCGGCGCAGGGGCGGCACGGAGGCCGTGTACATGCTCAGTTCCATGGGGATGCACTTGAACCTCAGCGCGAGCCGAGGCTAGGTGCAGGCCCCCCGGAGCATCAGGGCAGGAAGCCAAGATCCTCGAACCGGGGTACCAGCCAGGAGGGGATGCCGTCCTGCGACCAGACCCAGAAGTCGCCGCGGCCGAGGTACACCGGATGGCCGGAGCGGTAGGCCTGGGCCAGGGTGGCCAGATCGAGCTCCTCCAGAGCGTCTTCCCGGCTCACTCGCCTGCTGCGGGCTGCTAGGGAGACCCTGGGGGCCATGGCACCTGTGCTGAGGAGGGTCCGCCAGCGTATCGGCGCCTGGAGTGTTGTGCACAATCCGGCCCGATCGCCGGCGGGCTCAGCTCTTCCGGGCGCAGAAGGCCAGCCATTGGGGTGTGCCGCCGGCCTCGGCGGTGGAGCCCGGCAGCTCATGAACCTGAAAGCGATCCGGGGCGAAGCCGGCCTCGAGGGCATAGGCCGCGAAGGCGTGATCCGGGGAGGACGCCAGATAAGGCTCCGAGTTCACCCAGACCTCCGTGTCACGGAAGTAACGACTGGCCGGAGTCGAGGGGCGAAGGAAGAGGGCGCTGTCGAGATGCACCATCACCCCCTGTGGCCTGAGCAGGCGATGGGCTTCGGCGAACAGGCGCCGTCTGGCGGCAGCCGGGATCTCGTGCAGCAGGATGTGGCTCACGATCAGATCGAAGCTGCGATCCCCGAAGCCGGTGCGTTCGGCATCCTGCTGGGCGAAGTGAACGGCGTGATCGAGCAGCCGCGCCCGCGCACTGGCATAGCGCAGCAGGGAGGCCCCCAGATCGATCCCCCAGACCTCGGCCTCGGGGAAGGCCGCCGCATAGGGCAGGGTGCTGTGGCCCGCCCCGCAGCCCAGATCGAGGATCCGCCGCGGCCGCAGGCCGGCGTGATGGCGGGCCAGCACCTGCTCGATCACGGTCCTGCCGGGAACATCGTTGAGAGGACCGAACCAGCCCTGGCCGTACAGGAACACGCCATGGTCGTAGAGGGCACCGGTGACGACACCCTCTTCCTCCTGTGCGTTGAGGTAGCCCCCCGGCATGCGGTGGATGTCGGCCTTGAGCTGGTGGGAGGGGATGGCCAGATCGGCCGTCAGCTGCAGGCTGCCCGGTCCCCGGCGCTGGCTGTCGGCCACCGCCTCCAAGCGCTGGCGGTCGTCCGCGATCGCCGCCTTGACCGTGGCCCAGAGCTGGTCCTGCAGGGCCGCACGCCGCTGATGGGCCGCCTGGATTTGCGGGCAGGCATCGAGCTGCCGGCGCAGTTCGGGCCAGCGCCGGTGCAACTCCCGAGCTGGCAGGGAATCCTCGCCAAGGACCTCGCCGATGCGGCCCTGGAGGAGCTGCTGGAAGGAGGCGCGAAACGACTTCGAGGCCTCCATCAGAGCCTGCTCATGCTCCGGGGTCCTGGCCCTGGGGATCAGCGGATGTCGGTGCTGCCGGACAGCCATCAGCTGAGGCGCTCAGGCCAGACCAGGGTGATCGCCAGGCTAACCAGGATGCCGAGGCTGACATCGACGAAGCGGAACCAGGCCAGTCCCCAGACCGGGGAGGTGTGGGGCACGAGGCTGACGATGGTGAGAGCGATGCCCCCGAAGCGGTAGGCGCTCTGGTGCAGACGCAGCAGGCCGCAGAGCAGCCCCAGCAGCAGGACGGCGGCCACATAGGCCGGCAGCCCCGCAGGCAGCCACTGCACCTGAGCGGCGCCGACCACCACACCCAGGGCCGTGCCCAGCAGCCGGCGGCGTGAGATCAGCCAGGAGTCAACCAGGGTCGACTGGGTGACGATGATCGTGGTGATCGGTGACCAGTAGGGATCCGGCAGGCCGAGGCCGCTGGCCATGGCCATCGAGACACCAGCCGCCAGGGCCGTGCGCAGGGCATGCAGGCTCCAGAGCCGCCAACCCAGCTCACGGGGATCGCGTTCGCGCAGTTGCGGGGATCTGGATTCAGCCAAGCCGTTGCACCACTGCCGCCGCTGCCTCCTCACCGCTGCGCACCGCGCCTTCGAAGAAACCGGGCCAGCGCTCGGCCACCTCGGTGCCGGCCCAGAACACCCGGCCGTGGGGCCGGCGCATGGCCTCACCGCAGCGGGTCCACAGCCCCGGCGGCATCCAGCCGGCATAGGCGCCAGCCACGAACGGCACCGACGGCCAGTCCTTCTCCACATAGGCCAGGGGCTCGAGGGCCTGGGGTCCCAGGTAGGCGGCCAGATCAGCCAGCACCGCCTGCCTGCGCCTGGCTTCGTCCAGAGCGGCCCAGCGCTGGTAACGATGCCCCACCACGAAGGCAGCCAGCACGCCACAGCCGTTTTCGGGATCGGAGCTGTCGGCGCAGAGTTCCACGACGGGGCGATCGCCGATGGCGATCCCCGACAGCCCCTGCTGCCGCCACCAGGGGCCTGGATACACCACCAGCACCTTGGCGCAGGTGCCCATGGCCATCTCGTCGTTGAGCTGCTGGCGGTCGGCGGACAGCGCTGGTGAGAAGCGCAGATGGCCCACCTGCGCCGGCGGCATCGCCACGATCACGGCCCTGCAGGGATAGGTGGCCCGATCGGTGTGCACCCGCACCGGCTGCCCGTCCTCAGGAGACAGCTGCTCAATGGCCCGCACCGGCTCGCCCAGCCGCAGCACCCCCTCCCCCAACTCGCCGGCCAGCAGGGCCGGCAGCTGGCCGGCACCGCCGTGGAGCAGGGACTCCTCCGGATGCTCGCCCTGGGGGGCGGTGCGCTGGCCCCAGAGCACATGCAACAGCGACACCTGCTCCGGCTCAGCGGGGCCGAGAAAGCCGACGGCGCGGCAAAAGTAAGCGAAGTACCAGGCGGCGAAGGGCGTGTGGGTGTTCTCGTCGATCCAGTCCTGGAAGCTGCGGCGATCGAGCTCGGCGGCGGCGGGATGGCGGTGGGGGTGGCCTTCCGGCAGCTGGGCCACCAGGGCCTGGAACCGCTCCAGGGCGGCCATGGCGTCGTCCCAGTCGGCGCTGGGCACGGCGGGAGGCTGGCCTTCGGGGAAGCCATGGAAGAAGCCGGCGAAGGTGCAACGGCTCCCGCCGAACACCAGCACCGTGTCGCCGGCATGGGGGGACTCGAAACGGCGGATGCCGTGGCGGTCCAGGAGGGCCAGCACACGGGTCTGGGTGGGGCCGACCCACTGGCCACCCAGGTCAATCCAGGCGCTGCAACATCCAGCCTCAGGGGCCTCAGCAACCAGCTGCAGACGCTCACCGGTCATCCGCCCCCCCACCGTGGCGGCCGCCTCGATCAGCCGCACCGAGCGGCCCGCGGCCTGCAGAGCACGGGCCGCCACCAGGCCGGAGAGTCCGGCTCCCACCACCACGGCGTCAACGGCTTTGGCGGCAGGGGCTTTGGCGGCAGGGGCTTTGGCGGCAGGGGGGCGC
>NZ_JAGQBY010000039.1:0-20836 GCF_024345875.1 Synechococcus sp. EJ6-Ellesmere | reverse complement strand
GCATCAGCTTCGAGGGTGCTGGCGGCATTCACTGTGGTGCTGCTGGCGTTGGCGCCACCGAGGCTCAGGGGCTGGCCCTGGTAGCCGCCACCTACGCGCACGGCCCCACCACCGCCGCTACCACTGGCATCGATCCGGGCCGCCGCCAGGTTCACCGTGGGGGCGGTGAGCTCGATCGTGCCTCCTTTGGCGCCGGCCCCCGTGCCCAAGGCTGTGGCCGTAGCCGATGTGAACAGGCTCTTGCCCGCCTGGATGCTGATCGAGCCGCCGGCGCTGCTGCCGCTGGCATCGAGCAACGCACCAGCGCTCTGCACCACTGCCTGGCCGGCGCTGATGGCAATGCTGCCGCCAGCACCAGCACGGCCCTTGGCCTCGATCGGCGCACCACTCACCACAGAGCCCGTGGCGTTGATTCTGACCGACCCGCCACTGCTGCCACTCGCTGTAAGGGCCGTGTTCTGCAGGAGGGAATGGCCGTTGATCGAGAGGCTGGGCGCCTGGATCCCAGCCGCCTGCAGCAGCACGTTGCCGCCCTGGGCATCCAGCAGCAGGCTCTGGTCCACCGTCAGCAGACCGCCCGAGAGGCTGAGATCACCATTCGTCTGCAGGCCGATCGCGGCCAGGCTGGCCGGATCGGTGAGCGGGCCTGCTGCACCCTGCAGCGGCGTGCCGCTGAGGAGGGCCGCCTGGCCAGCGGTGGTCCCCGCCGCATCGAACACGCCGTTGCCAAGGCGCCAGCTGGTGGCGGTGCTCAGGTTCAGCTGCTGGATGTTGGCGAACCCCCCGGCGCCGCTGATGGCGATGCCGCCGGGGGAAAGCCAGTACAGGTTGCCGGGGCTCGATAACGAAATCAGCTTGTCGATGAAGCTGCCCAGGGGGTTGGTGACCCCCACGAACACGTTCTGGGAGCCGCCAGTGGCGAAATTCACCCCCGTGATGCCACCACGGGTGTCGAAGGCCGAAAAACGATGAAACAGGTTGCGGTCAGCCCTCGTGCCGCCGCCCACCTGGCAGAGGCCGGCGGCGCAGCTCCCGCCCGCCAGCCCGTTCACCGCCGTACCCAGGCCCAGGGCACCGCCGGTGGCCGTCACCTCGCCCGCCGTAACTGAAGCGCCAGCCAGGAGCGCCGTAAGTCCCAGGGCCACCGAAGCAGCCTGGCCAGTGAATGGGGTCATCCGGGAGAGTGTCGCCATGGGGAGAACGCCCTCAAACCAAAACATGAAGGCACTCAGCCGAAGCCTAGCTACGTCTAGGGGAAGCTCGTCAGGGCCGATGTTGGCGTCGTAACCATGATACAGAAGTTCACGGAGCAAGCAGCGAAAGGCCAACAACAAACAACATTGCGGCCCCATTCATTCCAGCCGGCTCTCACTGACCGTTCACCAAAATCATCAGAAAGGGGGGTCTCCAGTTCGCTACAGTAGACACCAGATGTAGCGTCTTGCCTTTTTCTCACGCCCTTCGCCATGGCCGGTTCACCACGTTGATCTGGATCTCTTTTGGTGAACTGTCACTGCTGGGGGGAATGGGAGGAATACGGCGGGAGCGCCGGGAGTGAATCAGGTCCTTGTAGGGCAAAGGCTTGGCCTGCACTGCGAGCTCTAGCAGACGGAAAAACAGCATCCCTCGTGCGCGTGAGTGGCGACGGTTGAAACGGAATACCCACTCATCGCAATACGACTGCAAATGCAGTTTTGGGTACTGCTGGTATGAGTTCAGCAACGACCTTTTGAACAGCGATGCAACCCTGTGTACAGCCGGCAGAAGTACATGAGCTTTCTCTTCGGATGCGGATAGATTGAACCGTACGTGGCTATAGCCCACCTCCGTCAGGCCCCTGTAGGCCCGCCATCCATCGGTGTACACCGTCGCACCTGGCTCGATTGCCTCAATGACGAAACGGGTCAGGGTCTCCCCTGACCCGTCAGGGATCACCTTCAGCCTTGCGCGGCCAAAACCCTTTGGTATCAGTGTTTCTACGGCGACAACCACCAGTGTTTTCCCAGCCGCTCCTCGCCCTGGAGGCCCTGCCTTCGATCCACCGACCAAGGTCTCATCGACCTCGACATCCCCGACCAGAAGCTCCCTGCCAGGACGCACCATCGCGGACCGGAACTTATGCAACATCGTCCATGCGGTCTGGTAGCTGCCTAGCTCAAGCTCACGTTTGAGCCCCTTCGCAGACATCCCCGCCGTTTTGCTGTGGGTCATATGCCATGCCGTCGCAAACCATGTCTTCAACGGCAGGCGGGTCCCCTCAAAAATCGTCCCAGATGTCAGGCTTACTCGACGGTGACAGCCTCCGCAAGCCCAGTTTCCCTTTACGGTCTTCCAGCCAGATGATGCACACCACGGGCAGACAAATCCACAGGGCCATCGCAACCACTCCAGGTAGTCCGCACACTCCACATCATCCGGGAACCAGACGAGCAATTCGTCCAAACTCCTCGGGTAATGGACGCCACCAGTCAGCTGAGGAGGACACACCATATGTAGCGTCTACTGTAGCGAACTGGAGACCCCCCTTTCATCAGATTCTCAATCAGGAATGGCAAGGACGATTGGCCAAGGGGCTCGTCGCTGTGAAATTCGGACGAACCTCCGATAGCTTTCATCTGCAATGTTCACCCAACGCTCATGTTCCCGCTACCCTTGCTGGCCCAGCTGGTGGCACCACCGCTGCAGCAAGGGCCGGTGCGCCTGCCCGGCCCTGGCGCGACCGAACAGAGGCCCGATGCGGACCGCCCAGCGCCCCGGATCGATATCGATGAGCAGCCAGTAAAGCCATCAGGGCCGAGCGAACCCGGGGACACAAGCCCGACAAAACCCACCACCAGCCCCGAGGGTCTGCCTGAGATCCGCGGCTCAAAGCGCTACTCCAGCGCTGAGCTGACCGCCATCCTTCAGCCCTGCCTGGCGATCAGCGATCCGGGCGAGCGGCTCAAGGCCTGTGCCGCCAGCCTCACGGCCAAGCTGGTGGCGGATGGCTACGTCAACAGTCGCGTCTTCGTCGTAACCAACCCGGCGCCCGGCCGCCTGGAGGTGGTGGAAGGGCGGATCGTGGAGGTGCGGGTCAACGCCAAGAATCCCTGGCTCAATCGGCGCGTCACCCGCCTCTTGCGGGCGCTCCAGGGCGAAGTTCTGAACCTGGCCGAGGTGGAACGCCAGCTGCGGTTGCTGCAGCGCCAGGCGGGCATCAAGGACATCCGCAGCAACCTCTCGCGCCTAGGCAGCGACCCCACCCAGGCCGTATTGACGGTGAACGTGGAACTGGGGAGCCAGCCACTCCAGGGCGACATCTCCCTACGCAACGACGGCTCCAGCGGCTCCGGCGAAGGCCGGGCCGTCGGCACCCTGGTGAAGGGGGGGCTGGCCACTCCCGGCGACATCCTGCTGCTCTACGGAGAACTCAACTTCGACGACAACCCCTCCCTGGGGGCACTGATCACGTCCGCCAGCTACACCTACCCCCTCAGCGATCAGTTCAACCTCACGGGCTCCTTCGGCTACAGCCGCCGCAACCTGATTGAGCTCCCCGCCCCGGCCAACGAATTCAGCACCCGGCAATTCCAGGGTCTGGGGCAGTTGGAATGGGTGTTCAGGGAAACCCTCACCCAGCGCTGGGCCGCCTTCGCCGGCCTGAGCATCAACCGCAGCGACACCTACTTTGCAGGCAATGCCCTGCCCAGCTTCCTGCCCGAGAGCGTGCGCTCCCCGCGCACGGGCTTCCTGCGAGTGGGGCTGAGCGGCAGCGGCCTGAGCAACTCCGTGGGCTGGAGCGGCAACGTCTACGCCCTGCAGGGGCTTGGTGCGTTCACCCCAACCAATCAGATCAACGAGCTGGCCCAAGTGGGCATTGTCCCGGGCCAAGCCACCGCCCTGGGGGGCCTGGTGTCAGCCGCCTGGGGGTTCGCACCCAATTGGCAACTCAACCTGCGGGCCGGGGGGCAGCTGGCCCTCAACCCTCTCACCTCCTCGATGCAGTTCACCCTCGGCTCCGATGTGGGTCTGCGCGGCCTGCCGGGTCAGTTGATCAGCGGCGACAACGGTTGGCTCGGCACCAGCGAACTGGTCTGGACGTTCTGGCAGAAGAAGAAGAATGCCTTGCAACTGGTGCCCTTCTTCGGCTACGGCGGCATCAACACCAAGCTGCAGGGGCTCAGCTTCACCGACTACGTCGGCTCCACCGGCGTTCTCGCCCGCTGGCTCGCCGGCAACAACTGGACCCTGGAAGCCGGCTGGGTGAATCAGTTGGGCACCAACACCAACATCGGTCCCTGGGCCGACTGGACCCTGAGTCAAGGCTTCTACGGCAAGGTTCAATACCGGTTCTGAGGCCCGCCATGATGCGTCGATCGATTCGTCAGAACTGGATCGGCAAAGTCCTCATGCTGGCGGCACCCTTCGGAGGAGCCGCCCTGCTGGTGGCGGCGCTGCGCTTCACGGGCATCGCCGAATCGCTCAACCTGCTGCTCTACGACCTGGTCACCCACCTGCGGCCGGCGCCCTCTGGAGCCACCACGCCGATCACGATCATCGGCATCAGCGAAGCGGACATCTCGCGCCACGGCTGGCCGATCAACGACCAGCTGCTGTGCCAGGCGATCGACACCCTCAGCGCCGATGGCGCCCAGGCGATCGGCCTTGATATCTACCGCGACAAGGGTGTCGGTCCCGAGCAGGAGTGCCTGCGCCGCCAGGCACGCACCAACCCGCGGCTGGTGTCGATCTTCAACGCGGCCGAATCGATCGGCCCGATCCCTGGCACCCCGAGCAATCGCCAGGCCTTCAACGACCTGGTGGTGGACGCCGACGGCGTGGTGCGCCGCGACCTGGTTCATGTGTCTGGCCAGGATGCCGCCACCGTGGCCCTTCCCCTGCGGCTCGTGGAGGTCTTTCGCGGCAACGGCGAGCTGCGTCGACGGCTTGAAACCCGCCCCAACGCCGACGGCTGGCTCGAGCGCGATTCGGGCGGTTACTTCAACCTTGATGCCGCCGGCTTCCAGCAGATGCTGGCCTTCCATCAGCCGGGCAGCTTTCCCGTCTGGTCGCTGGATCAACTGCTCACCCAGAAGGTTCCGAAGCAGCAGATCAATGGCCGAATCGTGCTGATCGGCAGCATCGCCCCCTCCCTGCGGGATCTTTTCAACGTTCCCCAAACCCGCTTTGTGCTGGCGGCCCGCCAGATGCAGATGCCCGGCGTGGAACTTCATGCCAACCGCACCGCATCCCTGCTGGCCTTCGCCGATGGCCAACCCCATGGGCTGTGGGCCCTGCCGGGCTGGAGCGGCACGCTGCTGCTGGTGCTGGGTCTGGGGCTCGGTATAGCCCTGGGGGAAGGCTTCGCCACCCTGCGGCCCAGCATCCTCACTGTGACGGCTGTGGTGCTGCTGGGCCTGGGGACGGCTGTGGCCCTGTTGATGCAGGGGATCTGGGTGCAAACCACCCTGCCCCTGGCGGCCATGACAGTGATGGCGGGAGCCGCCTGGCTGCGCCGCGGGGCCGCCAGCCAACAGCAGCGCCAGCAGATCCAACGCCTGCTCGGCCAGACCACCTCGCCGGCGGTGGCCCAGCAACTCTGGGAGCAGCGGGAGGAACTGCTCAGCGACGGGCGCTTCGAGGGCCGCCTGCTTTCGGTCACCGTCGTTTTTTCCGACACCTGCAACTTCACGACGGTTTCGGAGCGGCTGAAGCCGGGGGAGCTGCTGGCATGGCTGAACAGGGGCATGGCCCTGTGCGTGCCGGCGATCACCGCGCGTGGCGGCATGGTCAACAAGTTCACCGGCGACGGATTCCTGGCCGTGTTTGGAGCGCCGCTGGGCAAGGGGGAGGCGGCCGACGCCGCCGATGCAATCGACGCCGTCCTGGCGATTCAGAGCGGCCTGGAACAACTCAACCGCGACCTGGCCGCCGACGGAGAACCGGCGATGCTGATGCGCATTGGCGTTCACTCCGGCACCGTGCTGGCGGGCTCGATGGGCAGCAGTGAGCGGCTGGAGTACGCCGTGATCGGCGACACGGTCAACTGCGCCTCGCGCCTGGAGAGCTCAGAGAAAGGCCGCCAGAACGGCCTTTGCCGGGTGCTGGTCTCCTCGGTAACGCGCGATCTGGTGCTCCAGAACGACACCATGACCATGGAGTGGGAGGCCTGGGGCAGCCTGCAGGTGAAGGGGCGACAGGAGCCTCTCGACGTCTGGGAACTCAGGGGCAGCGCACCGGCAGTTGCTCCGGCCAGTCCGGGCCGATGACATCCTCAAGACCGAAGGTCATGGCCAGCTCCGCCTTGGCCACCTGGGAGCCACAGAGCCGCTTGAGTTTCTGAAGGCCCGCCTGAAGGCTTCGGTCCTTCACGGTCACGTCGGTCACGAGCAAGCTCAGTGCCGGTGGCGAGACCGTTTCAACGAAGCTGAGGGGATCGCTGGAAGGCAGCTCACTGGCCTCAGCGCAACGGAAGGAGGATTCCCAGACCTGGGAGGCCTTGAGGCTGCCGAGGCTGAGCAAGGTCACACCCGTCGGGGCTGGGGGCAATTCCCGTTTCATGCCGGGCCCGGCGGCCGTACCCCCGGGGCCCTGGGGCCGGAACTGCACCTGCAGGGGGCGGGGGTTGGCGGTGGGTCCCTCCAGCAGGGCCACCGTCAGGGCTGGGCCAGGGGCAAAGACGTTGTCGCCGGGCACAAGGTGCGCCAGCACCCGGGAGGCGCACTCACCACGGGTGCCTCCGCCGATGCGACGGCCGGGGAAGGCGCTGCGCTGGTTGGTCTGGGCCAGGGCGGAGCTGGCCTCAAAGCTGAGGACGGCCACGGCGAGGAAGCCGAGCAACTTGTGGCCAGGGTGGGGATCAAAGTGGGCCATCGCGAGTGGGTGTGACGTTCGCTGAATCACCACCTTCACAATCGCACAATTTCCTTGTTCAGCCGCTCGAGTGGGCTGGTGCTCCAGATCCTTCGCCCGTGCTCCTGGGGGAAATGCAGGAACGCCAGCACGCCGTCACTTTCTCGGCGGCGCTTATCAGGACGTGATGGGCAAACTCCACGACCTCGTCGGCAGAAACAATGCAGTCGATATCCGTCTAGGTGCCAATGGCCGCTATCCGGTGGAGCATGTGGTGAGGGGCAACACCAAGGCCGAGGTGCTTGAAGCGATGGAACACGAACCCGACCAGCTGCTCGAGCGCCAGCGGGTGGCCAGGGAGGCGGCCATCAGCGGCGGCGTCCTGCCGATCCGCGATGCCCAGCGGTTGATGCCCCACCTGGAAGGCAGCCTCCGCCAGACCACCTACCTGCAGACCTGATTGGAGCCAATGCCATGTGGGGAGATGAACCCCAGCTGAAAATCCTGCGCGAGCGCATCAAGTTGCTGCTGAAGATCCACCACGCCGATCTGGCGCCGGTCCAGCGCCACGCCAGCCAGGGAGAACTGCTGATGCAGCAGGGAGATCCCGCCACCAGCCTGATGCTGCTCACCAGCGGCAAGGTGGCGATCCAGATCCGCCTGCTCGAGCTCAAGCCCCACACCCTGGCGGTGGTCGAAGCCGAAGAACTGCTCGGTGAGATGGGACTGTTCGGCACCGGCAGCCATTCCGCCGATGTGCGGGTGGTGGAGGGACCGGCTGAGCTGGTCGAAGTCAGCGGCGACAACTTCCTCAAAACCCTGCTCTTCGACGTCGACCTGGCCATGGAGATGCTCGCTCTGGTAAGCCAGCGTTGCAAGTCCAGCAACATGGTGATCGGCCTCCTCCTCGACGGCATCGCTGCGGCCTACCGGGGCGACACAGCCCAGATGGCGGCCATCGCCGACGCCATCCGCCCGCTCGATTACTGCCTGAGCCTGGCAAGCGACCGGCTGGTGGAGTTGGGCAAGTGCAGGGCTTAGGCCGCCGGTTTGATCCCCCTCATTCGGCCGTTTATCACGCCCCACCGGGAAATCCAAAGGCCAGGGCCACCCAGAGGCCCTTGCAGCCCAGATGCAGGGCCTGATCCACGCGCAGTCCGTAGCTCCCTCGGCATTTGCCGCTGTCGATCAGGGCATGGACGATCCACTCGGCCAGCCCCAGCCAGACCACGCCCGTGAGCAGCGCCACAAAAAATCCGTGGATGCCGGCATGGGCAGCCAGCCACCACGGCCAGGGCAGGGTCACGTCGCGGCCGGGGCATTTCTCTACCGCCATGCGATCGCTCTGCAGGCCGAAATCTCCCACGAAGTGGCCCATGGCCAGCAACAAAAAAAGTTCCAGGCCCGAAAGGGCCTGCCCAGCCGCCAGCAACCTTGCAGCCCTGCGTAGAAGTACTGATTATGCCGGTTCAGCTGGCACAGAACCGAACCAGCAGTCCCAAGCGGTCGATGGGGGCAGCCAGTTCGGCCGGATCGAAGGGGGCGGCCTCGTCGGCCATCGCCGTGCGTAGCAGCCTCGGCCGCATTCCCCCCTCGATCTGGACCTCCAGGGGGCTGAGGGCCCGCAGGCCGATCACCTCGGCGATGGCGCGGGCCTGGCCGAGTGCATCCTGATAGGCGCCCCGCAGCAGCTGGCCTCGCACGGCCAGATCAGCAGCGGGGTCCGCCTCCGTGGACACAGGAGCCAGACGGACCCCGGGCAGGCTTCCCACCTGGCGGATCAGGCCCTGCAGCTGGGAGGGCTGCAGCTCACCGTTTACCTGAAGATTGGCCTCCATCGCCGCCGGACGATCCGGGCTCACGGGCCGCTGCCAGCTGGATGGCGAACTCACCGCCAGCTCCTTGACCTGCAGGCGCTGCAGCGCCTGGCGCACCGCGGCCAGGCGCTGCTGAAGCTCGCCCAGGGCCGCGTCGGCCGTGGGCGCCTCCGCTGAGAGCGCCAGGGACACCTTGAGCACGTCGATCGTGCGCTTTTGCTCGGCACTGCCGCGTGCTTCGAGCAGAGCGCCATCGCAGCGCAGCTGCACGTTCTGAGCTGCAGCCGGCGGGGCCAGCTGCAGCAGGATCAGGACAAGGGGCACCGCCCCCATCGGGCGAACAAGACAAACCATGGGCTCTCGATGGCCTAGGGGAGGGGAACGGTCCAAGCCTGGCAGGGGTTGGCGTGATCAGAACAGCTCTGCTTTTCACATCTATCCTGCGTTCCAGGCTGACCGGGTCATGGACTGGGTGGCTGGCGTTGTTTGACTGCTGAACCCACGAATGCCCTTCCTGGAGGTTTGGCTCGCCGCCATCGTCGTGATGGTCCTGCTGCTGCCTCTGCAGCTCCTGATCAGGCGGCTGCGCCTGCCGAAGTTGCCACTCCAGCTGGCGACCCTGACGATCCTGAGCTCGGCGGTGGTGCGCACGCTCCCCCTCATCCTCATGCCCGCCCATTACCGGGCCTGGATCTCCACCATCGACGAGTTGATGTTCAGCTACCTGGGCATCCGCATGGCCCTCTGGGGATTCCTGGAGATGCCCGCTGCGCTGGGACTGAGGAAACAACCCCCCGACATTTTACTGCAGTTGCTGATCCTGGGTGGTGGCGCCGTGGCCACAGTGATCGTGGTCCAGGAGCAAGCACGCTTCAATCTGGTGAGCCTGCTCACCACCTCGGCCGTACTCACCGCGATGGTAGGCCTAGCGGCACAGGAGCCCCTCAAGGACCTCTTCGCCGGCCTTGAACTCCAGTTCGATGATGTCTTTTCTGTGGGGGACTTTCTTGACCTGGGCGATGGGACCTTGGGGGTTGTGGTGTCGATCAACTGGCGTGACACCTGCCTGCGGGACCTCACGGGTGCCCTGGTGGTGGTACCGAACACCAAGGTCACCGCAGTGGTGGTGCGCAATTACGTGTCCTTTGGATCCATGGGCAACCGCTTCAATCTGGGGCTCGATTACTCTCTACCCCCCTCCAAGGCCAAGCAGTTACTCCTGGATGTGCTGGAGAAACATCCCCGTGTGCTCAAGGAGCCCTCACCAGCCGTGCGGGTGCGGGATTTTGCTGATAGTGCCATCACCTACGACCTCCTGGCCTTCCAGCAGCCAGGAAACCTGGGCGACCTCCTCGACCTGCGCAGTGAACTGCTTGAGCAGATCTGGTTCACCCTGGAGCGAGCCGGCCAGAGCGTGCCCTATCCGGTGCGGGAGTTGCGGCCGAAGCGGACCGTCCTCGACTCCGGACACCCCGAGCAGCGCGGCCTGCAGGAGCGTCGCGACCTGCTCAGCCGCAACCCCCTCTTCGGCGACCTCAGCGAGGAGGAGATGCTGCAACTGGCCACGACCAGCCGCTGTCTGCGCTTCGCCCCTGGGGAAGTGGTGGTGCGTGAGGGCAACCGCGGCGACTCCCTGTTTCAGGTGGTACAGGGGCTCGTCCAAGTGCTCAAGGAGCAGGAAGGCAGCGAACCGTTCCAGGTGGCCTGCCTGAAGCCGGGAGATATCTTCGGGGAAATGTCGATGCTCACGGACAGCAATCGCAGTGCCACCGTCCGGGCCCTGGAGGAATGCGTCCTGCTGGAGGTGTCACGCCCCAGCCTGGGTCCGTTGCTGCTGGAGAACCCACCCCTGATGGACCGACTTGCCCACCTGGTGAGCAAGCGTCGGGGCGAACTGGAGGGAATGGAGAGGGAGAAGGTGAAGCAAAACGAGAATCAGCTGCTCAAACGCATGAAACAACTGTTCGAGACATTCACACTTTAACCCTCGCCTGAATTCTCGGCAACCTGAACTCTCAGCAGGGCAACAACGGAAACAACGACCTCAGCTGACGTTGCACAAACCTTTAGCGACGCTGCCAGATCAGCGCTCGGGAGGTCATTGGGCACAACCGCTTCACAGATGTTCCATCAAGGCGAGTTGATAGCTGGTGAGGGCGAGCTTGGTCCCCAGATCACGGGAGAGGGCCAACAACAGGTCCGTGACGGCATCGGGCTCCCACTGGCGCAGGCTATCGAAATCGTGGCGCTCCAGCACCCAGCAGCTGCCGTCGAGATCCGCTGTCACATTGGCTGTTCGGGGTGTGCCGGAGAGGAAGGCAATCTCCCCGAAACACATCCCGGGTTCGAAGGTGGCCAGGCGGGAGGCATAGGTCTGCCCGTCACTGCCGCGCAGTTCGACGGTGATGGTGAAAAGACCCTCCCGCACCAGAAACAGCTCATGGCCCGGATCGCCCTTCTTGACCACATGCTCCCCTTTGGCGAAGCTGCGGGATTGCATCAGATCGGCCAGGGTCTGGCGGTGGGTGGGTTGCAACATGCCCAGAAAGCCAAGCGTCTGATCGATCTCCGTAGTGAAGGGAGGATCCGGATCCTCGTCTTTGTTTGATTCCAGCAGCAGATCTTCGGCGCATTCCAGGGCCTGATCGAGATGGTCGAACTGGGGCATCTCCTCCTCTCCCCCGGCCACGGAGAGTGTGCGGGGCAGGCTGAGATGGCGGCCTCGGGCCATCAGCACGATCACTCCCCGGCGCCGCAGAGACGTGAGCTCATTGAGGAGCAGCCCCCTGGATTCCTCCGGAAGTTCCGTGACATGGGCCACATCCAGCACCAGGATCCAGGCATCAGCCATGATCTCGCTGAGCTCGGAGAGCAGCCTCTCGGTCGCGGCGAAATCGAGCACCCCTTGGGTATGCACGATCCGGACCGCATCACGCCGATCCTGCAGCAACTTGGCCTGATCCGCCGCACGCCAACGCCGAGACTGGCGCTGGGAGCCTTTATACGAGCGCCGGATCGTGGAACTGGTCTGGGGATATTGATTGAAGAGGCTGAGGCCGAGGCTGTCGGAGAGCTCATTGCAGACGGCAATGCCGCGCACACTGTTGCCGAGCGCGTCGAGCGGCGGCGAATAGGTGGCGATGCCGAGGCGGCCGGGCACCACCGCCAGCACGCCCCCGCCGACACCACTCTTGGCCGGCATGCCCACGTCGTAGAGCCATTGACCGGCGAAGTCGTAAGTGCCGCAGGTGGCCATCAGGGCCAGCATGCGCACGGTGATCTCAGGCGTGAGTGGCCGTGCGCCGGTGAAGGGGTTGTGACCCTGGCATGCCAGGGTGGCGGCCATCACCGCCAGGTCGTGGCAGGTGACGGTGATCGAGCACTGCTTGAAATAGAGGTCGAGTGAGTCTTCCGGATCATCTTCGATGATTCCAAAGTTACGCAGCAGGTGACCAATCGCCCGGTTGCGGTGGCCAGTGGCACGCTCGGACTGAAACACCGCCTGGTCGATGCTGAGGCGACGCCCAGCCAGTTCGCTGAAGAAGTCGAGCATCAGGGCTTCAGCCTGATGTGGGTCGTGGTTCCAGATCTGCGCTGTGGTGGCGATCGCCCCCGCGTTGATCATCGGATTGCGGGGACGGCCCGTCTTCTGATCGAGACTGATGGCGTTGAAGGCATCTCCAGAGGGCTCCACCCCAACCTTCGTGGCCAGGTACTCGCCCGAGAACAACTTCAGGGCGAGACCATAGGCGAACGGCTTGGAGATCGACTGGATCGTGAATGGTTTGCGGGTATCACCCACCTCATAGACGCGCCCATCCACCGTGGTGATCGAGATACCGAAATCCGAGGGATTCGCCTTGGCCAGCTCTGGGATGTAGTCAGCAGGAGCCCCATCTTCCAGCAGGGAATACCGCCGATGAAGGTCCGCCAGCAGCCCCTCAATCACATCGGCAGTGCTGCTGGGCGTATCGATCATGAGATCAGGATCCAGCGGGGCATGGAAGGCCGGATAGGCCTGATCTCAATCCCAGCGAAGCAGTCGGTCTGTAGCTGGGGCTACATGAATCCCGATCATTCGCAATCACGACAAGGAGGCGATCAGGTCGGCGCGGGCCTGCTCCAGGGCCGGGTCGAGGGAGGCGGCATCACGCCCGCCTGCCTGGGCCAGCTGGGGGCGACCCCCGCCGCCGCCGCCGCAACGCTTCGCCACCACGGCGATGAAGCTGCCGGCCTTCGGCCCGGCGGCGATCACCTCGGCGCCAAAGGCCGCCACCAGCACCAGCTTGGCTGGCTCCTCAGGGGCAGGAAGGCCGCCCAGCACCACCGCAGCGGCCGAACCCAGGCCCTCCTGGAGCTGCTGGGCGGCCGTCTGCAGAGCGGCACCCTCCACACCATCAAGCCGTGCCACCAGCACCCGGAACGCCCCCACCTCGAGGGCGCCGGTAGCCAGGGCCGAGGCCCGGGCCAGGGCCAGCTCGGAGCGGGCCGCCGCCAGCGCCCTGGACGCGGCCTTCAGCTCGTCCTGGAGGCCGCTCACTCGCTCGAGGATCTCCCCGGGCTGCACCTTGAAGCGATCCCCCAGGGCCCGCACCACGGTGTCGCGTTCCTTGAGGTAGTCGAGCACCGCCGGACCGGCCACCGCCTCGATGCGACGGATGCCGGCGGCCACACCGCTCTCGCTCACGATCCGGAACAGGCCGATCTCGGCGGTGTTGGCCACGTGGGTACCGCCGCAGAGCTCCATCGACACCCCCGGCACATCCACCACACGCACGGTGTCGGCATACTTTTCGCCGAACATGGCCACGGCCCCGGCCGAACGGGCCCGCTCCAGCTCCATCTCGCGCACCTCCAGGGCGTGGGCGTCGGCGATCCAGCCGTTGATCCGCTCCTCGATCCGCTCCAGATCCTCCGGGCTGATGGCGTGGGGGCAGTGAAAATCGAAGCGCAGCCGCTCGAAATCCACCAGAGAGCCGGCCTGGGCGATCGAGGGATCCACCAGTTGTTTCAGGGCCGCCTGCAGTAGGTGGGTGGCGGTGTGGTGGGCCTGGACCCGGCGGCGGCAGGCTCGGTCCACCAGGGCGGTCACGGTGTCGCCCAGGGCCAACTCGCCCCGCTCGATCCGGCCGTGGTGGACGATCAGCTTGCGCTGGTGACTGACTGCCTCGATGCGCACGATCACACCGGCCTCGGCTCCAGCCCCGGGGGCACCCCCTGCCAGCACACCGCGATCACCGATCTGGCCGCCGGATTCGCCATAGAACGGGGTGGAATCCAGCACGATCTGCACCGCATCGCCCGCCCGGGCGCCCTGCGCCGGCTCCCCATTCACCACCAGGGCCATCACCTGGCTGGGGTGCTCCAGGGCCTCGTAACCGCGGAAGTCGGTGGCCGGCAACTGCTCGGCCATGGCCTCGATCGCCCCCTGCAGGGTGAGATCGAGGCGGACCGACGCGGCCTTGGCCCGCTGGCGCTGGGCCTCCATCGCCGCCTCGAAACCCGCCAGGTCGACAGCCAGCCCGTGCTCCTCGGCGATCTCTTCGGTGAGCTCCAGGGGGAAGCCGTAGGTGTCGTAGAGCTCGAAGGCCTGCTCACCGCTGATCTGGCTCGGCCCTGCGGAGAGCACCTCCGCGAGCAGTTTCTCGCCGCGCTCGAGGGTTTCCAGGAACCTCGCCTCCTCCCGGGCCAGCTCGGCCATGATCGCGTCGCGACGCTCCACCAGCTGGGGATAGGCATCCACCATCAGGGCGATCGCCGCCTCCCCCATCGCCGTGAGGTAGGGGGTGGTGATACCCAGTAGACGTCCATGACGCACGACCCGCGGCAGCAGGCGGCGCAGGATGTAACCCCGGCCAAGATTCGAGGCAGTCACCCCATCTGCAATCAGCTGGGGGATGGCGCGGCTGTGGTCGCCGATCACCTTCAAGGAGGTCTGGCCGCGGGCGTCGAGCTGTCGGTAGTTGACCCCCGCCAGGGTGGCGGCGGTTTCGATCAGGGGATAGATGAGGTCGGTTTCGTAGTTGTTCGCCGCCCCCTGCAGGATCTGGGCCATGCGTTCCAGGCCCAGGCCGGTGTCGATGTTCCTGTTCTCCAGCGGCGTGAGGTTGCCCTCGGCGTCGCGGTTGAACTGCATGAACACCAGGTTGTAGAACTCGATGAAGCGGCTGTCATCCTCCAGATCGAGATGTTCAACGCCCAGCTCGGGCTTGAAGTCGTAGTAGATCTCGGAGCAGGGGCCGCAGGGGCCGGTGGGGCCCGACACCCAGAAGTTGTCGGCCTCACCCAGGCGCACGATCCGCTGGGGATCGACCCCCACCGTGTCACGCCAGATCGCCGCGGCCTCATCATCGTCGCGAAAGACGCTCACCACCAGATGCTTCGGATCCAGGCCGAACACCGTGGTCGCCAGCTCCCAGGCCCAGGTCATCGCCTCGGTCTTGAAGTAGTCGCCGAAGGAGAAGTTGCCCAGCATCTCGAAGAACGTGTGATGCCGGGCCGTGCGGCCCACGTTCTCGATGTCGTTGGTGCGGATGCACTTCTGGCTGCTGGTGGCCCGTGGCGACGGCGGCTCCGCCTGCCCCAGGAACACCGGCTTGAACGGCAGCATGCCGGCAATGGTGAGCAACACCGTGGGATCGTCGGGCACCAGTGAGGCGCTGGCCATGCGCCGGTGCCCCCGGGCCTCGTAGAAGGCCAGAAAGGCCTCGCGGATCTCGGCGCCGCTGTGGGGGCGGGAGCGCCGCTCGGAGCGGCTGGATGTTTTGGCAGCCATGGCCGGACGCGGCAGATCAACCCTGGAGAGGGCATGATCGCCCAGCACAGCCCCCTCCCGATCCGCGCTGTCCCCGTGCCCGCCCTGACGGCCCCAACCGACCACCGCGCCCAGCTGCGGCTGCAGTCGATCGCCTGGGCGCTGCTGGCGGGCGCCACCGCCCTGACCCTGGCCCTGGTGCTGGGGCTGAGGCCGGCCCTGCGGGCGGGGGGTTGCGGCTTCTTTTACGGCCTGCTGGCCTTCCACCTGCAGCGGGTCGATCCCGACGACAGCCACCTGCAGGCAGGCCTGGTGGGGGCGGTCTGCGGCATCCGCAGTCTGGGCACCAGCCCCGAGCTGCCGGCCGTCGGGGAGCTCCTGGGTCAGGGGGGGCTGCGCTTGCTGCCGGGGCTGGCGCTCGAGCTGCTGCTGGTCTGGCTGCCTCTCTGGCTGCCGCTGGCGGGCAGTGCCCTGGTGCTTCAGGCCCTGCAGCGCTGGCTGCCGCCCCTGAGGCCCTAGCTGCAGCCTGGGGGCGCGCCATCCGGCAGAGTGCCCTGGGAGTCACTCCGCTCACGCGAGCCGAGGCGATGTCCGTGGTCAATGTCCGTGGTTGCTGCCGGTGTTCACGATGCGACGCCACACCTGGTCTGAGCGGGCCCAGCGGCCATGAGCCTGCTGCACGCCACCTGGCTGTCGGCCGACACCGCCGCCGTGCCCGCCCTGGGAGGCGGCTACCGGCCGGGCTTGCTGCTCTGGGCCGACACCTGGCGGGTGGCGGAACCCCAGACACCGGCCAGCGAGGCGCCCCAGCACCCCCTCAGCCTCGACCAAGACGACCTCGGCGCCTGGCTTGAGGAGGCCGACCTCTGGACGGAGGATTTCCGCCCGGCCGGAGCCACCCTCTGCCTGCCCAGCCGCCGCCAGGGGGCCAGGGGGAAAAAGAAAAGCGACACCAGCAGCTGGAGCGGCCTGCCCCTGCAGGCGGGCGAGCCGATCCCGAAATCCGTGGAGTGGTGGCCCTGGCGGGTGGAGGGCTGGTGGCTGGAGCCCGGCGCCGCCACCCTCTGGCTCGGGCGCCTGCCCCTCTCAGGCGACCATCCCGATCTGGCCGATGACCTGCGCTGGTGGAGCCATCTGCAGCGCTGGTCACTGAGCCTGCTGGCCCGGGGCCGGCTGCTGCCCCAGGTGGAGGGGGGCCGCGCCCGCTGGCTGCCGTTGATCAACCGCGAAGACGACCGGCGCCGCCTGGAGGATCTGGCCTCGCGTCTGCCCCAGGTGGCGGTGGCGGCCCTGGAGCCCGGCCAGGGGGAGGCCGGCGTCGCGATGGCGTGCTGGCGGCCGGGATCCGGGCGTCGGCGGCTGGCCTCGATCCTCACGCACCTGGTGGATGCACGCATGCGTGCGGGCTTCACCCCCAGCGAGGAGGGGCTGGATCCGCTGCTGGCGGCCTGGCAGCGGGCCCTCGGCCCCGGTGACGGCCGCCTCGATCTCGGGGACGACGACTGCGAACGCCTGCAGGTGGCCACCCACCACTGGCGCGAAGCGGTGGCTGGCCGGGTCGAGCCGGCCCGGGCCTGTCTTGAGCTCGACACACCCGATGAGGGGGAAGATCTCTGGCCCCTGCGCTTCAGCCTCCAGGCCGAGGCCGATCCCAGTCTGCTGCTGCCCGCAGCCGGAGTCTGGGCCGCCGGGGCCGGCTGCCTGCAGCTGGGTGAAACCGAACTCCAGCAACCCGGTGAACTGCTGCTGGAAGGCCTCGGGAGAGCCCTGCAGGTGTTCGAGCCGATCGAGAGGGGTCTCGACACCGCCACACCGGAGCGGATGGCTCTCACCCCGGCCGAAGCCTTCGTGCTGGTGCGCACCGCCGCGCTGAAGCTGCGTGATGTGGGCGTCGGCGTGGTCCTGCCCCCCAGCCTCAGCGGTGGCCTGGCCAGCCGGCTCGGCCTCTCGATCGAGGCCGATCTGCCCGAGCGCTCCCGCGGCTTCAGCCTCGGTGAAAGCCTGCAGTGGAGCTGGGAGCTGATGATCGGCGGCGTCACGCTCACCCTGCGGGACCTGGAGCGGCTGGCGGGCAAGCGCAGCCCGCTGGTGCAGCACAAGGGGGCCTGGATCGAGCTGCGTCCGGGTGATCTGCGCAATGCCGAGAAGTTCTGCGCCCTCGATCCGGTCCTCAGCCTCGATGACGCCCTGCGCCTGACCGGCAACGAGGGGGAGACCCTGCAGCGGCTGCCGGTGCACCGCTTCACAGCCGGCCCGAGGCTGAAGGCGGTGCTGGAGCAGTACCACCAGCAGAAGGCCCCCGATCCCCTGCCGGCCCCCGAGGGCTTCGCCGGCCAGCTGCGGCCCTACCAGGAGCGCGGCCTGGGCTGGCTGGCCTTCCTGCACCGCTTCGATCAGGGGGCCTGCCTGGCCGACGACATGGGCCTGGGCAAGACAATCCAGCTGCTGGCCTTCCTGCAGCACCTCAAGGCGGAGCAGGAACTGAAGCGTCCCGTACTGCTGGTGGCCCCCACCTCGGTGCTCACCAACTGGCTGCGGGAAGCGAAGGCCTTCACGCCGGAACTGAACGTGGTGGAGCACTACGGCCCCCGGCGACCCTCCACCCCCGCCGCCCTGAAGAAGAAGCTGGAGGGGATGGATCTAGTGCTCACCAGCTACGGCCTGCTGCAGCGCGACAGCGAGTTGCTGAGCAGCCTCGACTGGCAGGGGGTGGTGATTGATGAGGCCCAGGCGATCAAGAATTCCTCAGCGCGCCAGTCGCAGGCGGCCCGCGATCTGGCACGCCCGCTCAAGCAGAGCCGCTTCCGCATCGCACTCACCGGCACCCCGGTGGAGAACCGGGTCAGTGAGCTCTGGGCCCTGATGGACTTCCTCAATCCGAAGGTGCTTGGGGAGGAGGAGTTCTTCCGCCAGCGCTACCGCCTGCCGATCGAGCGCTATGGCGACATGGCCTCGGTGCGCGACCTCAAGGCCCGCGTCGGCCCGTTCATCCTGCGCCGCCTCAAGACTGACCGCTCGATCATCTCCGACCTGCCCGAGAAGGTGGAACTGAAGGAGTGGGTTGGACTCTCACCCGAGCAGGTCAAGCTCTACCGCCGCACCGTGGAGGACACCCTCGATGCGATCGCGCGGGCACCCGTGGGCCAGAAGCACGGCCAGGTGCTGGGGCTGCTCACCAAGCTCAAGCAGGTCTGCAACCACCCGGCCCTGATGCTCAAGGAAGGGGAGGTGGGGGCCGGCTTCAGCTCCCGCTCGGCCAAGTTGCAGCGGCTCGAGGAAATCGTCGAGGAGGTGATCGCGGCCGGCGATCGGGCCCTCCTGTTCACCCAGTTCGCCGAATGGGGCCACCTGCTCCAGACCCACCTGCAGCAGCGCTTCCACCAGGAGGTGCCCTTTCTCTATGGCAGTACCAGCAAGGGGGAGCGTCAGGCGATGGTGGATCGCTTCCAGGACGACCCCCGGGGACCACAGCTGTTCCTGCTCTCGCTCAAGGCAGGCGGCGTGGGGCTCAACCTCACCCGGGCCAGTCATGTGTTCCACATCGACCGCTGGTGGAATCCGGCGGTGGAGAACCAGGCCACCGACCGGGCCTACCGCATCGGCCAGACCAACCGGGTGATGGTGCACAAGTTCATCACCAGCGGCTCGGTGGAGGAGAAGATCGACCGCATGATCCGCGAAAAGGCCCGCCTGGCGGAAGACATCGTCGGCAGCGGTGAGGAGTGGCTCGGAGGCCTCGATCCCGGCCAGCTGCGCGACCTGGTGGCCCTGGAGGAGTGATCCGGCGATGACTGCTGCCATCGCCCTTCTGGCCAGCGCGGGCAGTAACGAACGACTTCTGGGCTGGCTGGAGCAGCACCAGGTGCTGCTGGAAGGGTTCCCCCTGCTCGCTCCGGCGGAGCTCGCCCTGGCCCTGGCTGAGGATCAGCGCTCCTCAGGCCTGAAGGTGAGCCCACTGGCGTCGCTGGCCGCCGGCGGCGACATCCAGATCGCGGAGCGGGTCCTGGCCGGGGCGGTGGGCGCCGTGCTGTTCTTCGTGGATCCCGCCACCACCCTGGCCACCACCCCCGACCTGCGCCTGCTGCTGCGGACCTGCGCGCTGGCCGGCATACCCCTGGCCCTGAACGAAGCCACGGCCACCCTCGCCCTGCGGGGCCTGGGCCGCAGCCGGCTCGCCTATCTGATCTTCAACCCGGTGGCCGGCCAGGGGGAACCCAATCAGGATCTGGCCCTGATCCGCTCCCTGCTCGAACCTCAGCTGCTGCTGAACGTGGTGGTGACCCGGCCGGATCGTGACCCCGCCGATCAGACCCGGGAGCTGGTGGACCTGATCCAGGCCAGGTCCGAGCCGCACAGCGGCAGCGTGATGATCCTGGCCAGCGGTGGCGATGGCACGGTCTCAGCGGTGGCGGGGGCCGTGATCAACACCGGCATCCCCCTGGGGGTGATCCCAAGGGGCACCGCCAACGCCTTTGCCACCGCCCTGGCCATTCCCACCGATCTTGAGGGAGCCTGCGAGACGATCCTCGCCGGGCACACCCGGGTGGTGGACGCAGCCCGTTGCAATGACACGCCGATGATCCTGCTGGCGGGCATCGGCTTCGAAGCGGGGATGGTGGACCGGGCCACCCGGGAGCTCAAGACGATGCTCGGGCCCCTGGCCTATGTGCTCGCCGGCGCCCAGCAACTGGCCACCCAGGAGCCATTCCAGGCCAGGCTGACCATCGATGGCCAGGTGACCGAGTTGCAGAGCGGAGCGATCACGGTGGCCAATGTGGCTCCCGCCACCTCGGTGCTGGCCCAGGGCTTCGGCCAGGTGATCCCCGACGACGGTCTGCTCGAGATCACCATCGCCTCCCCCGCCAACCGGCTGCAGGGGCTCAACGCCTTCGCTTCGCTGGTGGCCTCCGCCGTGGTGCGCTCGCCCACCAACCGGCCCGATCTGCTCTGCCTGCGGGCGCACGCGATCACGATCAGCACCGATCCGCCTCAGAACCTGGTGATCGACGGCGAAATGCTGGCGTGCAACCCGATCAGCATCACCTGCCTGAGCGGAGCACTCACGGTGTTCACCCCCCTCCCCGTGGCCTGAACCCAGCGATGACCCTGGCCTCGGAGGCAAGCATCAGCGCCAAGATCGTGCAGATGGACCAGCGGATTCGGCGGGGCCATGCCGACCTGGTGCGCCGGGGTATCGACCAGACCCGGCTGGTGATCGAAGGCTCACCCGAGGCCGCCGAGCCCTTCAGCTTCCTGGTGCTGGGGGACAGCGGCTCGGCGCGCTATGGCGCCAGCAGCCCCCAACGGCAGGTGGCCGAGTTGCTCTTCTCCCACCAGGAGGGCGTGGGTTTTGTGCTCCACACCGGGGATGTGGTTTATCTGGTGGGCTCCAGTGAGCAGTACCCGCGCAACTTCATCAGGCCCTACCGGGAAT
>NZ_JAGQBY010000038.1:0-21848 GCF_024345875.1 Synechococcus sp. EJ6-Ellesmere | reverse complement strand
TTACGGCAGCACCCTGGCCAGCAGCGCCGATCTGCGCACCAGCGCCTGCTGCGATGCCAGCGCGGTGCCCGCCACCCTCAAGCCCCTGCTCAGCCGACTCCATCCCGAAGTGCTCTCCCGCTACTACGGCTGCGGTCTGGTCTGCCCGCCGCTGCTGGAGGGCGCGCGGGTGCTGGATCTGGGCTGTGGCAGCGGCCGTGACGCCTACCTGCTCGCTCAATTGGTGGGGCCGGGCGGCACAGTGGTGGGGGTCGACATGACGGCTGAGCAGCTGGCAGTGGCCGAAGCCCACCGCGCTTTTCATGCCGAGTGCTTCGGCTACGACAACATCCGTTTTCTGGAGGGCTACATCGAGCACCTGGAGCAGCTCGAGCTGGAGCCCGGCAGCTTCGATGTGGTGATCTCCAACTGCGTGGTGAACCTCTCCACCGACAAGCTGGCTGTGTTGCGCGGGGTGCGGCGGTTGCTCAAACCCGGCGGTGAGTTCTTCTTCGCCGATGTCTACGCCGACCGGCGGGTGCCCCAGGCCTTGCAGGCCGACCCGGTGCTCTATGGCGAATGCCTCAGTGGCGCCCTCTACTGGAACGATTTCCTGCGTCTGGCCCGCCAGGCGGGCTTCGCCGATCCGCGCCTGGTGAACGACCGCCCGCTGGAGATCACCGATCCGGAGCTGGCCGAACGCACCGGTGAGCTGCGCTTCTTCTCCGCCACCTACCGGCTGTTCCAGATCGACGACCTCGAAGATGCCTGCGAGGACCACGGACAGGCCGTGATCTACCGGGGCACGATCCCCGGTCACCCCCACTGCCTCGACTTCGACAAGCACCACAGCCTGGAAACGGGCCGGGTGTTTCCCGTCTGCGGCAACACCTTCCGGATGCTCCACCAGAGCCGGCTGGCGCCCCATTTCGACTTCATCGGCGCCGACTCCAGCGCCCACTTCGGCCTCTTTCCCGGCTGTGGCAGCGTGATGCCCTTCACAGCGGCAGGCTCCGCCTCCTGTTGTTGAGGGCTTGAGTCCTGGTGCTGAACATTGCCGCACTCACTGGCGGTTGAGCGACCAGTCGTAGTCGAGGGTACCCAGGGCATAGCGGCCCTGGGCCAGGTAAGCGCGGTCCTCAGGGCGGACGTAATCGCCGATGAAGGCCAGGACCGCACTGTCCTTCACATGGCCGGGCACCGGAGCCGCTGTCGGGTTGGCCCGGCCCCAGTCCTCGCCGAACCAGCGGAAGATCGGCGAGATCAGCACCCGCTCCCCAGTCCGATCGATCCGCAGGCCATGGGGACCCTCCAGCCAGCGGCGCACCTGATCCTCCAGTTGCTGCTCCAGCCGCTCAGCCGCGTAGGGCTCCCGGCGCAGGGGCGGGCAGCTGTTGGCGGCACACACCAGGGCCGCATGGATGCGCGGTTCGTTGAAGTCCTTGCGCAGGATCTGATGCTCGATGGCATCGAGCGTGCGCGGCTGGCCCGCCACCTGGTGGCGGCGCAGGTTCCACACACCCCAGATGTCCTTGATGCTGGCCTTCAGCGGAGTCTCCTGGATGATCGAGGCCAGGGTCAGGGCGTTGTAGGCATTGAGCAGGAAGGCGATCTGCTTCGCCTCACTCCAGGAGCGGTAGCGCTCCGGGGGCACCGCGCCGATCACCGCCACATAGCGCTCCAGATCCTCTGGTCGGCGCTGAAGACCCTCGTAGTCCACCAGGCCCCGCTCGTTGACGTACTCCTGGAGCATCCGGGTGTAAGTCTCGCTGGAGTACGGCACAGCCGCGGCCGCCCCGGAGCCCGCCGTGCCGGCCGCACCGGAGCCCGGCACGGGGAAGGGCGGCAGCGAGCAACCCACCAGGGCGGTGGTCACTCCAGCCAGCAGAACCAGTCTCAGGGTGGTCATGGCACGGACGGGGTGGAGAGATCGGGGGGCTGGAGCCTGGCCTGCCTCAGCTGGGTGATGCCGAAGCCCGCCACGAACGGGACCCAGATCAGGGCGCGCTCGATCTCCAGAAGGTTCCAATCGGGTTTTCGGTGCAGCAGCACGAAGTAGATGAAGCCGCTCAGACTCACCAGCCGCACGCCCCAGTTCGCCGTGGGCACGGCAAAGGGCACGATCCAGCTGAAGTACCAGAGATGAACGATCGGCGAGAGCGTGAGCAGGGCAAACCAGTAGGCCTGCGCGAACCCGCCGAAGCGGCGGCAGCGCCACAGCAGCAGGGCCACCACAAGCAGCAGCGGCAGCAGATGGATGGCATTGCTGCTGCTGCTGGCCGGCCAGATCCGAGCCAGCAGATGGGGAACGAATTCAGCGCTGCGGGCCTGGGTCACGAAGGCCGAACCCGTGGGGATCAATGGGCAGCGGATCGAGTCGCAGTAGGCCATTGACCCCAGGCCGAGGGGCAGAAGCCCCAGCAGACCCAGCCCCAACGCCAGCAGCGCTCGGCCGCTGCGCAGCGCCAGCCAGCAGGGGTAGGCCAGCAGGGGCAGCGACACCCACTTGATCGCCACGCTCACGCCGATCAGCAGGGCGCCCAGGGCCCAGCGGCCAGCGAACCCTGCTCCTGATCCTGGTCCTGGCTCAGGTGGACGGTCGAACAGGAACCAGGCCGCCACCAGAGGCAGCAGAAACCAGCTGTCGTAGTGGGCACCGCCGCTGAAGCTGTAGATCACCAGGGGGTTCCAGGCCCAGAGCAACGCCGACGCCGCCCCGGACCGCCGGCTCAGCAGGGCACAGAGGCCCAGATCGCAGGCCAGGAAGGCCAGCTTGAACAGCAGCACCTGGGCAGGCACCAGGGTGAGCAGGCGAAAGCCGAGCTGCGTCAGGGGTGGGTAGATGGCCGTCACCGCTGGATGGTTGATCTGACCCCACCAGGCGGGCCGCAGGGCCTGCAGGGCAGTGGCGTCGGGAGCCAGCTCGTAGGGATTGAAGCCGTGCTGCTGGATCGTGCCTTCCCAGAGGTAACGCCAGACGTCATCGCCGGGCTCCATGGCCAGCAGCAGCAGCCGGGTGGCGATCGCCACCCCCCAGAACCAGACGGCCGGTAGCGCCACGATCCGCCAGGAGAGCGCGAAGCCCAGACCCATCACCGCCACGGCGCCCCAGAACGCCTGCAGGACCTGCCAATCACTGACCTGACCATGGGGCGCCATCCAGGCGGCTCCGCCCACCAGCAGCAGGGCGCACAACCGCCAGAGGTTCCGTTGGCTGGTCAGAGGTGTCATCGATTGAGCCCCCGACTGATCCGTGCCAGGTACAGACCCCCGAGGGTGCGCAGGATCACCTCCCCGGCCCGGAGGCTGCCCAGCAGCGATCCGGAGATCTTGGAGCGCCCCCCCTGGCGCGGCCGGTAACCCACCGGCACTTCGCGGATGCGGCAGCCCTGCTCCACCGCCCTCACCTGCATCTCGAGCGTCCAGCCGAAGCCCCGATCCCGCAGGGCGAGCGCCTCGAGGCAGGGGCGTCGGATCAGGCGCATCGGACCGAGATCCCGATATCTGTGACCCCAGCCCAGCTGGATCAGGCGGGTCGCCAGGCGGTTGCCGAAGCGCTGCAGCGGGGTCATCGCCCGCCGACCCTCCGCCCCAGCCAGGCGGTTACCCAGCACCAGATCCGCTTCTGCCGCCGCCGCCAGCAACCTGGGCAGCGCCGCCAGATCGTCGCTGCCGTCACCGTCGCAGAAGAAGATCCATTCCACAGCGGGCGGCAGTCCGCCCAGGCCACGCCAGCAGGCACGGCCATAGCCCGGCCTCGGCTCAACCACCACCTCGGCGCCGGCAGCGCTGGCCACCGCCGCGGTGTCATCGCCACTGCCGTTATCCACCACCCGGATGTGCTCCAGACCCTGACCGCGCAGCTCCTGGATCACCGCGGCGATGGCGGCGGCCTCATCGCGCGCGGGAATCAGCACCTGCAGGGAGGCGGCGGCTGGCCTGGGCGGCGGGGGGCGAATGAGTATCGGTCGGCTCGGGCAGTTCACCCCAGATGTACCGGCGGGTGGGGCGATCGGATCGTGCAGCCGCCCATGGGAAGGTAACGGCACTGTTGCGGGTCGTCGCCATGGGCTGGTCGCGCCCCTCCACGCGGTTCTGCATCTTCCTGACTCTGCTGAACGACCGTCTGGGGGAAAGCATCGTCTTTCCCCTGCTGCCCTTTCTGCTGGCGAGTTTCACCAGCGACGGGCGCACATTGGGCCTGCTGGCGGGCAGCTACGCCCTGGCCCAGTTCCTGTTCACCCCCCTGATCGGAGCCCTCAGCGACCGCTTCGGCCGTAAACCCGTCATCGCCGGCTGCGTGGCCGGCTCGGTGCTGGGCCTGGGGGGTTTTGCCCTGACCCTGTCCCTGCCCTGGCCGGCGGGCAGCGCCTGGCCCTTGCCTCTGCTCTTCGGCGCCCGGCTGATCGATGGGGTCAGCGGCGGCACCGCCGCCACAGCAGGCGCCGTGCTGGCTGACATCAGCCCTCCGGAGAAGCGGGCCAAGGCCTTCGGGCTGATCGGCGTGGCCTTCGGGCTCGGTTTCATCCTCGGGCCTGCCCTGGGGGGGCTGCTGGCGGGGGTGAATGTGACCCTGCCATTGCTGCTGGCCGTGGCGGTGGCGGCCGTGAATCTGGTGCTGGTGCTCACGGTGCTGCCGGAAACCCATCCCCCGGCCGCACGCCTGGCCCTGCCCCGGAAGCGGGAGCTCAACCCGCTCAGCCAGCTGATGCGCGTGTTTCGCAATCCCCGGGTGCGGCGGCTCAGCCTGGCCTTCTTTCTGTTCTTTCTCGGCTTCAACGGCTTCACCGCCGTGCTGGTGCTCTATTTCAAACAGGTGTTCGGCTGGGGGCCGGAGCTGGCGGCCATGGCCTTCCTGGTGGTGGGCGTGGTGGCCACAGTGGTGCAGGGCGGCCTGATCGGACCGCTGGTGCAACGCTTCGGCGAAGGGCGCCTCAGCCTGGTCGGCCTGGGGCTGGTGGTGGCGGGCTGCCTGCTGATTCCCCTGGCCACAGAGGCCAATGCTCTACCGGTGGTGTTCACGGCCCTGGCCCTGCTGGCCTGCGGCACCGGGCTGGTCACCCCCTGCCTGCGCAGCCAGGTGTCGCACCGGTTGGATGACAGCGGCCAGGGAGCGGCCCTGGGCAGCCTGCAGGGCCTGCAGAGCCTGGGCAGTTTCATCGGCCCGCCTCTGGCGGGTCTGGCCTATGACCTGGTAGGCAAGACCAGGCCGTTCTGGGCCGGCATCGCCCTGTTCCTGGTGGTGGCCTTGCTGGTGGCAGGAGGTGGCCCCCTCAGCAGCCTCCCGGCAAGCAAGCCCGCGACAGTGCCTCCCAGCCCTTGATTGCTACCTTCCCCCCCACAGCCCCAGCCATGGATCAGGTGATGAATGAACCCGTCGTGGCACCGGAGCTCTACATCAACCGCGAGCTGAGCTGGATCGCGTTCAACAGCCGCGTGCTGGCTCAGGCCCTCGACCCCACCACACCATTGCTGGAGCAGGCGAAATTCAGCGCCATCTTCAGCAACAACCTCGATGAGTTCTTCATGGTCAGGGTGGCGTCCCTGAAGTCGCAGCTGGAGGCGGGCCTCTCCACCCTCAGCGACGACGGACTCACCCCCAGGCAGCAGCTGGAGGCGATCCAGCAGAAACTGCGTCCACTGCTGGAGCAACAGCAGGCCCACTACCGCCATCACCTCAAACAGGAGCTTTTCAATCAGGGCGTTCAGCTGATCGACTACCAACGCCTGAACAAGCAGCAGAAGACCTGGGTCAACACCTACTTCCAGACCGCCATCTTCCCGGTGCTCACCCCCCTGGCGGTGGACCCGGCCCATCCCTTTCCGTTCATGAGCAACCTCAGCTTGAACGTGGCAGCCCTGATCCGCGATCCCGACACCGGGCAGCAGCAGTTCGCCCGGGTGAAGGTGCCCACCAAGACCCTGCCGCGCTTCGTCGAGATTCCCACCGAGCTCTGCACTCGCGAGCCCTCTCCCGTGTACACGGTGGTGCCCCTGGAACAGGTGGTGGCCTTCAACCTGCAGCTCCTCTTCCCCGGCATGACGATCGAGGGGCATTACTTCTTCCGCATCACCCGCGACGCCGACCTGGAGCTGCGCGAC
This sequence comes from Synechococcus sp. EJ6-Ellesmere, assembly GCF_024345875.1. Lineage (NCBI taxonomy): Bacteria > Bacillati > Cyanobacteriota > Cyanophyceae > Synechococcales > Synechococcaceae > Synechococcus > Synechococcus sp. EJ6-Ellesmere. The sequence goes on along the minus strand of NZ_JAGQBY010000038.1, from coordinate 15,767 downwards.
CTGGAGGCCGACGACCTGATGGAGGCCCTGCAGGAGGGCCTGCGCAAACGCCGCCGCGGTGGCGAGGTGGTGCGGCTCGAGGTGGCCAACGAGATGCCGGATGAGGTGGTGGATCTGCTGATGGAGGGCACCGATGTGGATCCGGCGGACCTCTACAGGATCAATGGGCCCCTGGGGCTTGACGACCTGATGCGCCTGCTGGCAATCCCCCTGCCCCAGCTCAAGGACAAGCCCCACCAGGGCCGCACGGCCACGGCCCTGGCCCGGGCGCAGAAGAGCCGCCTGGGGGATGGCTCGATCAAGGCGGAGGAGTTCGAAAGCATCTTCGCGGCGATCCGCCGCAGCGATGTGTTGCTCCAACACCCCTACGACCTCTTCTCCACCTCAGTGGAGGAGTTCATCAACCAGGCCGCCGACGACCCCTCGGTGCTGGCCATCAAGATGACCCTTTACCGCACCTCAAAGGATTCGCCGATCATCGCGGCGCTGATCCGCGCCGCCGAGAACGGCAAGCAGGTGATGGCCTTGGTGGAACTCAAAGCGCGCTTCGACGAGGACAACAACATCCAGTGGGCCCGCCAGCTGGAGCACTCCGGCGTTCACGTGGTCTATGGCGTGCTGGGCCTCAAGACCCACACCAAGATCATGCTGGTGGTGCGGAAGGAAAAAGAACGGCTGCGCAGCTACGTGCACATCGGCACCGGCAACTACAACTCCAAAACCTCCAGCCTCTACACCGACATTGGCCTGCTCTCAGCCCAGCCGGAGCTGGGGCAGGATCTGGTGGAGCTGTTCAACTACCTCACCGGCTTCTCAAAACAGCAGAGCTTCCGCAGTCTGCTGGTGGCGCCGGTCACCCTGCGCAAGGGAATGGAAGCTCTGATCCAGCGGGAAATCAGCCATGCCCGCGAGGGCAAGGGCGGACACATCCGCGCGAAGATGAATGCCCTGGTGGATCCAGCGATCATCGCCCTGCTCTATGAAGCCTCCCAGGCCGGGGTGGTGATCGAGCTGGTGATCCGCGGCATGTGCTGCCTGAGACCCGGGGTGCCTGGTGTGAGCGAAACGATCCAGGTGATCAGCATCATCGGCCGCTTTCTCGAGCACTCCCGGATGTTCTGGTTCGCCAATGCCGGTGCGGCGGAGATGTACATCGGCAGCGCCGATTGGATGCCACGCAACCTCGATCGCCGCGTCGAAGCGGTGACGCCGATCAAGAATCCGCAGCTGCGCGGCCAGCTGGAGCGCCTCCTGGACACCTACCAGAACGACAACTGCGCGGCCTGGGACATGCAGAGCGACGGCAGCTTCATCCAGCGACGACCCAGTGGTGAGCCGCGCTGCGCCCAGCTCGATCTGATCAAGCAGTGGCGCACGGGTCTGACAGCCCAGGCCTGAGCGTCCGCGGCCCAGGCTTTGCAACTGGTGTAGCGATGCCTACACCAGTTGCAAAATTGGCATCATGGATAACTCAATGAAGAAAAGTGGCTTTCCTCCTTTAGGGAATTTTCGGATTCATACAGCAGCCAACCTCCCGACCCTGCTACATTCCGCGCACAACACATCCGGAGGCTGGGGTGATGGGGACACCTTTGCAATCCACCCCTGCCACAGGCCTCGCTTCCAAGAAAGCGAAGCCAGCGGCACGGGTGGCCCAGCCCAAAACCGGAGGCGGTCGGCTCAGCGCCGATTCCATCGGTTGGTATCTGAGCAATATCGGCCGGGTTCCCCTGCTGACCGCAGCCGAAGAGATTGAGCTGGCTCACCACGTGCAGGCGATGAAGCTCCTGCTGGAACTACCCGACGCCTCACTCACCCCCCGCCAGCGTCATCAGATCCGCATGGGAGGCCGTGCTCGCGACCGCATGATGGCCGCCAACCTGCGTCTGGTGGTGAGTGTGGCCAAGAAGTACCAGAACCAAGGGCTGGAGCTGCTCGATCTCGTTCAGGAAGGAGCGATCGGCCTGGAGCGAGCCGTCGACAAATTCGATCCCGCCATGGGCTACAAGTTCTCCACCTATGCCTACTGGTGGATTCGCCAGGGCATGACCCGGGCTATCGACAACAGCGCCCGCACGATTCGCCTGCCGATTCATGTGAGCGAAAAACTCTCGAAGATGCGCCGCATCACCCGGGAGCTCTCGCACCGCTTCGGCCGCCAGCCCAACCGGCTGGAGCTGTCCCATGCCATGGGCATGGACATCAAGGATCTGGAGGATCTGATTTCCCAGAGCGCCCCCTGCGCCTCCCTCGACGCCCACGCCAGGGGCGAGGAAGATCGCAGCACCCTGGGCGAGCTGATCGCCGATCCGGCCAGCACCGAGCCCATGGATCACATGGACCGCTCGATCCAGAAGGAACACCTCGGCGCCTGGCTCTCCCAACTCAATGAGCGTGAGCAGGAGATCCTGCGGCTGCGCTTCGGACTGGAGGGCAAGGAGCCACTCACCCTCGCTGAGATCGGCCGCAAGATCAACGTCTCGCGCGAGCGTGTGCGCCAGCTTGAAGCCAAGGCGATCATGAAACTGCGGCTGATGAGCAACCTGCAGCAGGCTGCCTGAGCCAGGGCTGCTGCCAGTCTGGTCCCGCCTGCTGGGAGTCAACCCTTGATGGGAGTGGCTTTGGTGCTGCTGTGGCTGGCTGCTGTGCTGGGCTTGGCGCTTTGGGCGCGACGGCGCTGGCCCGATCAACCCGAGTGGAGTCGCAAACTGCTGCACATCGGCACCGGACCGGTGGTGCTGATCGCCTGGGCTGCAGGGATCGATCGCTGGATCGCCCTGCCGGCGGCGGCCCTGGTTACCCTGCTGGCGGCCCTGAACCACCGTTACCGCCTGCTGCCGGCCATCGAGGACGTCGGTCGCCACAGCTATGGAACGGTGGCCTACGGCGCCGCGATCACCCTGCTGCTGGCGCTGTTCTGGCCGACGCAGCCCCAGGCCGTGGTGGCGGGGGTGCTGGTGATGGCCCTGGGGGATGGCCTCGCCGGACTGCTGGGACCCCTGATCCCTTCACCGAGCTGGCTGATCCTGGGACAGCGCAAATCGGTGGTGGGCACCACAGCCATGGCTGGCATGGCCCTGATGGTGCTGCTGCTGCTGCGCCAGCTGGGGGGCTCCGGGCCCACCCCAGCCGTCCTGGTGCTGATCAGCCTGGGGGCCACCCTGCTGGAGCAGGTCGCCGTGCTCGGGCTCGACAACCTCAGCGTTCCCGTGGCCACGGGCCTGCTCTGGAGCTGGCTGACACTCAGGCCCTGAGCATCCCCTCGCAGCGGCGCTGCCAGTCGGTGGGGGTGCCGAGACCTGCCACCACCAGGCGATCGCTGGGCTCGGCCTTGAGACGCAGCTGCCACTGGCGAATCAACTCGGCCCGCTCCATCCAGGCCTGGAGCACCGTGGTCTGAATGCCCTCGGGATCCCAGCCCCGCTGGCGGGCTGAACCCAGGGCCCAGCCGAGCAGATCATCGAGCTGGAAGGGTCGGAAGCCAGCGAACACCGGCCCTTTGAATTCTTTGGAAGCGCCACTCTGCTCGAGATAGAACAGCTGGAGGGGTTCGCTCAAGCCGCAGAACTGGAGGAGATAGGACATTGCGTGACCTCCTGATGCATCACCGGATGCCTCAACGATGGCAACTTAGTGGCCCAGCCAGAATCAACTGTTCAACAGGAACATCCCGTTGCAAAGCATGATTCTGGCAGTCTCACTCTGGGAGTGCCAGAACTAATCCAATCAGACCGGCGCCAGGTTGGCGGCCTGGGCCTCTGCCACCGCTTCGGCCAGACCGTCAAGGACCGTGCGGGTGGTCTCCAGGTCGATGCAGGCATCGGTGATGCTCTGGCCGTAAGCGAGCTGACTCAGATCGGCAGGGATCTTCTGATTGCCGGCCACCAGGTGACTTTCGATCATCACCCCCATCACATGGCTGGACCCACCGCGCACCTGGCCGGCCACCTCGGCGAGCACCTCCCCCTGGCGCCGGTAGTCCTTGTTGGAATTGCCGTGACTGCAGTCGACCATCAGCCTCGCCGGGAGACCCTCCTTCTGCAGCGCAAGGGCCGCCTGCTCGATCGCCTCCGGGTGGTAATTGGTGCCTCCCTTTCCGCCGCGCAGCACCAGATGGCCATCGGGGTTGCCGGTGGTGGAGACGATCGCGGCATGGCCCAGCTGGCTGATGCCCAGGAAATGGTGGGGCTTGGAGGCGGCCTGCATGGCATGGATGGCCGTGACGGCGCTGCCGTCGGTGCCGTTCTTGAAGCCGATCGGCATCGACAGGCCCGAGGCCATCTCCCGGTGGGTCTGGCTTTCGGTGGTGCGCGCCCCGATCGCTGTCCAGCCGATCAGATCGGCGATGTACTGGGGCACCACCGGATCGAGCAGCTCGGTTGCGGCGGGCAGCCCCATCTCGGCCAGGTGCACCAGCAGGCCCCGCGCCAGGCGCAGGCCGGTGTTGATGTCGTAGCTGCCGTCGAGGTGGGGATCGTTGATCAGGCCCTTCCAGCCCACGGTGGTGCGGGGCTTCTCGAAGTACACCCGCATCACCACCTCCAGCTGGTCGCGGTGGCGCTCACGCACCTCGGCGATGGCATCGGCATAGGCCCGGGCGGCCTCCACGTCGTGCACCGAGCAGGGACCGACGATCACCAGCAGGCGGGAATCCTGCCCATGCAGAATCGGCTTGATCCGCTCACGGGCGTCAAGCACGGTGCGGGCCGCCGTCTGGCTCAGGGGCAGTTCGCGATGGAGAACCGCCGGTGCCACCAGCGGCCGTGTCTCCACGATGTGGAGGTCGGAGGTGGTGAGCATGCCGGGAGCGGTCGTGAACCGGGGGCCAATCTCACACCCTAGAGACTCCCTTCGCAGCATCTTTGGCAGCGACGGTGACTGAGGAGGGGCACTCGGCCAGAAACAATGGGCTCAACTCCATCGTTTCGCCATGCCCTCTTCAGAGAGTGTCACCGACCTGCTGGTCAGCTACCGCCAGGCGGAGGCGGAGCGTGCAGCCGTGGGCGTACCGCCCCTGCCCCTGACCGCCCCTGAGGTTCAGGCCCTCACCCAGCTGCTGGAGCAACCTCCCGCCGGTGAGGAGGCCTTCCTGCTCGATCTGCTCAGTGAACGCATCCCGCCGGGAGTGGATGAAGCCGCCTACGTCAAAGCCAGCTGGTTGAGTGCCATCGCCCAGGGACTGAGCGCGAGCCCCCTGGTGAGCCCGATCGAGGCCACCCGGCTGCTGGCCACCATGATCGGCGGCTACAACGTCGGCGCCCTGATCAGCCTGCTCGGCCACGGCAATGCCACCATCGCCGCCGAAGCGGCCAGCGGCCTCAGCCGCACCCTGCTCGTCTACGACTCCTTCCACGACGTGCTGGAGCTGGCCGGCACCAACCCCTGGGCCAAGCAGGTGGTGGAGTCCTGGGCCGCCGGTGAATGGTTCACCGCCAAACCCGCGCTGCCCGCCGAAATCACCGTCACGGTGTTCAAGGTGGAGGGGGAAACCAACACCGACGATCTCTCCCCCGCCACCCACGCCACCACCCGCCCCGACATCCCCCTGCACGCCATGGCGATGCTGGAAACCCGGATGCCTGGAGGCCTGGAGCTGATCGCCGAGCTCAAGGGCAAGGGCCATCCCGTGGCTTATGTGGGCGATGTGGTGGGCACCGGCAGCTCACGCAAGTCGGCGATCAACTCCGTGCTCTGGCACACCGGCACCGACATCCCCCATGTGCCCAACAAGCGCGGCGGCGGGGTGATCCTGGGGGGCAAGATCGCGCCGATCTTCTTCAACACCGCCGAGGATTCCGGCGCCCTGCCGATCGAGTGCGATGTCTCGGCGCTGAACTCGGGCGATGTGATCACGATCCGCCCCTACGCCGGCACGATCGAGCGGGCCGCCGGCGAAGCAGGCGCCGGTGAGGTGGTGGCCCGCTTCGAGCTCAAGCCGAGCACCATCGCCGATGAGGTGCGCGCCGGCGGCCGCATCCCCCTGCTGATCGGCCGCTCGCTCACCGACAAGGTGCGGACCCAGCTGGGCCTGGCGCCCTCGGAGCTGTTCATCCGCCCCGCGGCCCCGGCCGACACCGGCAAGGGCTTCACCCTGGCCCAGAAGATGGTGGGCAAGGCCTGCGGCTTGCCGGGCGTGCGCCCCGGCACCAGCTGCGAGCCCCTGATGACCACCGTGGGCTCCCAGGACACCACCGGGCCGATGACCCGCGATGAGATGAAGGAGCTGGCCTGCCTCGGCTTCTCCGCCGATCTGGTGCTGCAGAGCTTCTGTCACACCGCTGCCTACCCCAAGCCGGTGGACCTGAAAACCCACGCGGAGCTGCCCGATTTCATCAGCTCCAGGGGCGGTGTGGCCCTGCGCCCCGGCGACGGCATCATCCACAGCTGGCTGAACCGCATGCTCCTCCCCGACACCGTGGGCACCGGCGGCGACAGCCACACCCGCTTCCCCCTCGGCATCTCCTTCCCGGCGGGCTCGGGCCTGGTGGCCTTCGCCGCCGCCATCGGCGCCATGCCGCTCGACATGCCCGAATCGGTGCTGGTGCGCTTCTCCGGTTCGCTTCAGCCCGGCGTCACCCTGCGCGATGTGGTGAATGCCATCCCCTGGGTGGCGATCCAGAAGGGCCTGCTCACCGTGGCGAAGGCGGGCAAGATCAACGTGTTCTCGGGCCGGATCATGGAGATCGAGGGGCTCCCCGATCTCAAGCTGGAGCAGGCGTTCGAGCTCACCGACGCCACCGCCGAACGCTCCTGTGCCGGCTGCACGATCAAGCTCTCCGAAGCCACGGTGGCCGAATACCTGCGCAGCAACGTGGCGCTGCTCAAGAACATGATCGCCCGCGGCTATCACGATGAGCGCACGATGGCCCGGCGCATCCAGGCGATGGAGGCCTGGCTGGCCGATCCCCAGCTGATGGGCGCCGATGCCGACGCCGAGTACGCCGAAATCATCGAGATCAACCTCGATGAACTCACCGAACCGGTGCTGGCCTGCCCCAACGATCCCGACAACGTCAAGCTGCTCTCGGAGGTGGCCGGGGACCGGATCGATGAGGTGTTCATCGGCTCCTGCATGACCAACATCGGCCACTACCGCGCCGCCGCCACCGTGCTGGATGGGGCGGGCACCAGCGCCGCCAAGCTCTGGGTGTGCCCCCCCACCCGCATGGACGACGAGGTGCTGCGCGCCGAGGGGTACACCTCCAAGTTCGAGGCCGCCGGCGCCCGCATGGAGCTGCCCGGCTGCTCCCTGTGCATGGGCAACCAGGCGCGCGTCGACGACAACACCACCGTGTTCTCCACCAGCACCCGCAACTTCAACAACCGCCTCGGCAATGGCGCCCAGGTGTACCTGGGCAGCGCCGAGCTGGCGGCGGTCTGCGCCCTGCTGGGCCACATCCCCACCCCAGCCGAGTATCTGGAGATCGCCGCGGCCAAGATCGATCCCCTCTCAGGCCAGCTCTACCGCTACCTCAACTTCGATCAGATCGAGGGCTTCGAGAACCAGGGCCGGGTGGTGAGCAGCGAAGAGGAGGCCAGGGTGCTGGCGGAGGTCTGACCCTGAACACGGAGCGCCACGCCCCCACCCTGGTCCAACCCCAGAAAGAGCGGCTGACCACCTCCACCATCCGGCGGATGCTGGAGGAGCACTGGCTCAAGGTGATCCTGGCGCTGGTGGTCACCGGACTGGGGGCCGCCACCGCGGCCCTGCTGTTCAAGCTGGGGCTTGATGGGCTGGGGCGCCTGCGCCTGCGCATGCTCGTGCTGGGCCCCGACTGGCTGCTGCTGCCGGCCATCAGCGGCGCCGGCGGCCTGATCGCCGGCCTGCTGGTGCAGATCGGCGCCCCTGCAGCCCAGGGCTCGGGGATCCCCCAGGTGATGCAGTTCCTGCGCGGGCGGCCGATCCCGATGGGCTTCGAGGTGGCGGCGGTGAAGCTGGTGGCGGGGATCGTGGCCATCGGCAGCGGTTTCCCGCTTGGCCCCTCCGGCCCCTCGATCCAGATGGGCAGCTCCGTTGGCTGGGTGATGGCCCGCCTGCTCAAGGCACCCAACGCCTTTCGTCGCATGATCGTGGCGGCCGGCGGCGGCGCCGGCATCGCCGCGGTGTTCAATGCGCCGATCGGCGGCTTCTTTTACACCCTCGAGGAACTGCTGCAGGGGGCACGGCCCGTGGTAATGCTGCTGGTGCTGGTCACCACCTTCTGGGCCGACACCTGGGCCGATCTGCTCGGCCTGGCCGGGCTGGGGATGCACAGCACCGGCTGGAATCTGGGCCGGGGCTTCGTCCTCGAGCGGCAGGTCACCACCTATGTGTAGGTGCTGCCACTGGATCTGTTGGTGCTGTTCGTGGGCGGGGCCCTGGTGGCGGCGGGAGCGGAGACCTACTGCCGCTTCGTGGTCAGGCTGCACAACTGGCGGCGCCAGCTGGGCATACCCCTGGCTGGGGCCATGGCCGCGGCCGGGGTGGTGCTCGGGGTCGTCGACGCCCTGCTGCCAGCCGATTTCATCAACCGTGCCGGCATCCGCCAGGCCGTGGCGGAGGGCGACATTGACATCAGCAAAGCCCTGGCCATCTTTCTTGTGCTGTTCGTGAGCACGGGTCTGGCGGCCGCCGCAGGCACCCCCGGCGGACTGTTCGCGCCGATGCTCACCCTCGGAGGCGCCCGGGGCCTGGCGGCGGCCGGGATGATGGAGCAGGTGGGGATCAGCGCCCCGAACACCACGATCTTCGCCGGGATGGCGGCCTTCATGACCGCCTGCGCGCGCACGCCGATGACGGCCACCTTCCTGACCTTCGCCCTCACCAAGGAGCTGCTGCTGCTCAAGCCCGTGCTGGTGGCCAGCCTGGGCAGCCTCGTGGTGGCCCGGTTGCTGCATCGCCAGTCGATCTTCCAGCGGTTGATCCCTCCGGCCCCCCCCGCAGCGCCAGCGGCAAGGGCGTCGGCGGGCTGTCGGTGCTGTCGGTGCCGCTGCGGCCGCGGCCGCTCTGAGGCGCGCGAAGCCCCAACCGGCACTTTTGTAGCTCAAGTTACAAACTGGCGTGTCATCGGACGCTGCTGGTTTCGCTGCATACCTTGAGGACCGTCTGCTCCTCCACCATGAACACCACACGTCTCTGGACCCGCTCCGCCTGGAGTGGGGTGATCCTGGCTTCGCTGCTGCTCACCAGCTGCCAAGGCGCGAAGGACGGCATGAAGCCGGCTGGTGACGGCATGGGGGATGCGGCCAAGCAGGCGGCCGGTGATGCCGCCAGAACCGCCGTGACCCCGGCCCTCGCTCCCCTGATGGACATCCTCAACAAAGGCGAACGCCAGATCAAGGCGGGCGACATGCAGGCCGCCATGGTCACCATGGGCGGGTTTGAGGGGGTCTTCAAGAAGGTGGGGCCCCTGATCCAACCCCTGGCGGGCGACAAGTGGCCCGCCATCGAGGCCGCAGCCCAACAGGTGCTCAGCACCTTCGGCGGCGCCACTCCCCCCACCGCCGAGAGCGGCAGTGGAGCCATCACCGGCCTGATGGGCCTGCTGAACGGGCTCAAGACCCCCTGAGCAACGGCCAGTCCCCAGGGGTGACAGCCTGGGGTCACTGCACCGATGACCTTTCCCTGGACCAGGAGACCCTGCTGTTCGAGCCTGCCCAACCGGCCGCCCATGCGCTGCGCACCGTGCTGGCCTTCCCCAGCACCTACTCAGTGGGCATCACCAGCCTCGGTTTTCAGGTGGTCTGGGCAACCCTGGCGCGGCGGTCCGACCTGGACGTGCGACGTCTGTTCACCGACCGGGGCGACCCCCCCCACCGGCACTGCGACCTGTTCGGGCTCTCGCTCAGCTGGGAACTGGATGGGCCGGTGCTGCTGGACCTGCTGGAGCAGCAGCGCATTCCGCTCTGGAGCCAGCAGCGGGGTGAAGACGATCCGATCGTCTTCGGAGGCGGGCCGGTGCTCACCTTCGACGCCGTGCTGCTGGGTGACGGCGAACAGTTGCTGCCCGACTTCGTCGAGGCGGTGATCGCCCAGCGCCACGCCCCACGGGCGGAGCGGCTGCGGGCCCTGGCCCGGGTGCCGGGGGTGTACGTGCCGGCGCTCTACGCCCCGCGCTACAGCTCCGATGGTCAGCTGCTGGGCGTTGAGCCCACAGAAGACGGCATCCCGGCGACCGTGGCCAAACAGACCTGGCGGGGCAACACCCTCAGCCACTCCACGGTGATCACCCCCGAGGCGGCCTGGCCTTCGATCCACATGGTGGAGGTGGTGCGCAGCTGCCCCGAGCTCTGCCGCTTCTGCCTGGCCAGCTACCTCACCCTGCCCTTCCGGACGCCTTCCCTAGAGGATGGACTGATCCCGGCGGTGGAAAAGGGGCTGACCGCCACTAAGCGTCTGGGCCTGCTGGGGGCCTCGGTGACCCAGCACCCCCAGTTCGACGACCTGCTGGCCTGGCTGGATGGTGACCCCTTCGACGGCACCCGGGTGAGCGTCAGCTCGGTACGGGCGGCCACGGTGACCCCCCAACTGGCCCGGATCCTGGCCAAGCGGGGCAGCAAATCGCTCACGATCGCGATTGAGAGCGGCAGCCAGCGCATGCGCGATGTGGTGAACAAGAAACTCAGCCAGGAGGACATCTTTGCGGCCGCCCGCTATGCGAAGGAGGGTGGCCTCACGGGCCTGAAGCTCTACGGCATGGTGGGATTACCCACAGAGTGCGACGAGGATCTTGAAGCCACAGCCGATCTTCTCCTGTCCTTGAAAAAGGCCACTCCAGGATTGCGGCTGACCCTGGGAGTGAGCACCTTCGTCCCCAAGGCCCACACCCCATTCCAGTGGGAAGGGGTCCGGCCAGAGGCGGAGAAACGCCTGAAGCTTTTGGCGAAACGGCTCAAGCCACGAGGCATCGAGCTACGCCCGGAGAGCTTCGGATGGAGCGTGATCCAGGCTCTGCTCTCCCGCAGCGACCGACGCCTGGCACCAGTGATCGCCGCGGTGCGGGGCCGTCACGGCAGCCTGGGGGGATGGAAGGCCGCCTACCGGGGGGCGCGAGCAGGTGAAGCCGAGGCCGCCCCGGGGGCGTCGCAGCCGCCACCACCCGCCTGGGAGGCGGTGATCCACGCCAGCTGGCAGCCCGATGCAGTGCTTCCCTGGGAGCACCTGGAGGGGCCCCTGGCCAAGGCCACCCTGCGGCGGCACCGTGGGGACGCCTTCAGCCAGACTTAGACTGAAGCCAAGAAATGATCAAGAACGATGGGTCAGGCACAAGGCGCGACTGGCCAGGCTCGCGTCAGGGCAGCCATTCCAGGCCTCAGCTGGGAGCTTGAAGCGGACAGCCTGGCCCCGAGCAGCCAGGCCAGCGGTGGGGATGATCCATCCCAGAACCTACTGGTGCAGTGGCGTCCGCACACGACGGCCGCCAGTCGCGGTGCCATCCACCGCGAGCTGGGGGGAACCGTGCTGCGCTCGATCCACACCCTCCCGATGGAACTGAGCGGGGAAGGGGTGCTGGATGTGGTGCAGGCCCCCCCAGGCGCCGACGCCCGTGAGCGCCTGCTGCGGGCCTACGGGCAGCGCCCTGAGGTGACCTTCGCCGAGCCGGACGGCCAGGTGGGCATCCAGCTGGTGAGCAACGATCCCTCCCTCGGCTCCCTCTGGGGAATGCAGAGCACGGGCTACGGCACCAAGGCCACCACAGCCTGGGAGAACGGCGTCACCGGCACCACCAACACCGTGGTGGGCATCGTTGACACCGGCATCGACTACACCCATCCCGATCTCTATCTCAACATCTGGCTGAACCAGGGCGAGATCAAGGGCCTGGGCTTCTTCAACACCCTGGTGGACACAGACAGCGATGGCCTGATCACCTTCCGCGATCTGAATAACAGCACCAACCGCACAAATTCCACCGCCAAGCTCACCGACTGGAATGCCAACGGCTATATCGACGCCGGCGATCTGCTCGATAACCGCTCCGGCTGGGAAGATGGCCTCGACAACGACGGCAACGGCTACAGGGACGACCTGATTGGCTGGGACTTCGTCAACAACGACAACGACCCCTACGATGACAACAACCACGGCACCCACGTGGCCGGCACCATCGGCGGCGTGGGCGGCAATGGCGAGGGCGTGGTCGGTGTGAACTGGCAGGTGCAGATGGCGGCCCTGAAGTTTCTCTCCAGCTCGGGCAGCGGCAGCGTCAGCAACGCCGTGCTGGCGGTGGACTACTTCACCACCGCCAAGATCCAGGCGGGCCAGCGTGATGAAACCGGCCAGTTCGTGGGCACCAACAACTCCTGGGGCGGCGGCGGCTATTCCAGTGCCCTGGCCAATGCGATCAACCGCGCCAACCAGCAGGATCTGCTGTTCATCGCGGCGGCCGGCAACAACGGCTCCAACAACGCTTCCACGGCCAACTACCCCTCCAACTACACCAGCAGCAATGTGATCGCCGTGGCGGCCATCACTAGCAGCGGTGACCTGGCCAGTTACTCCAACTACGGGGCCGTGACGGTGGATCTGGGGGCGCCCGGTTCAGCCGTTTACTCCACCGTGCGCGGGGGCTATGCCAGCTACAACGGCACCTCGATGGCCACACCCCATGTGACCGGAGCGGCGGCGCTGCTGAAATCGGCCTATCCCACCGCCAGCGCCGCCCAGATTAAGCAGGCTCTTCTCGACTCGGCGGCCCCCACCACCTCCCTGAGCGGCAAGACCGTGAGCGGCGGCCGGCTCGACAGCGCCGCCGCCCTGGACCGGCTGGGCACACTGGTGGGCCCACCGACACCGCCGCCGGGCCCGAGCCTGCCGGTGGTGTCGGTGGCGGCCAGCGATGCGGCGGCGGCCGAGGCCGGCGAGGATCCCGGCAGTTTCACCTTCACCCGCAGCGGCGGCGACCTCGCCCAGGCCCTCTTGGTGAATTTCAGCCTGGGCGGCACCGCCACCTCTGGACTCGACTACACCCCAGGCCTCGGCACCAGCATCAGCTTCGCCAGCAACCAAACCACGGCGACCCTCACGATCACCCCCATGGACGACACGGAGGTGGAAGGGCCGGAAACCCTGACCCTCACCCTGGTGGCCGATGCCGCCTACAGCATCGGCACGGCCTTGGCCACGATCACCATCGCCGACAACGACAGCGCCGCACCCCCATCACCCATCGACCTCACCCTCTGGGGCACCACCGCCAACGACACGATCACCGGCAGCAGCGGCGACGATCGGCTCGCCGGGGTTCCCGCCACCGGCACCGGCCTGACGAATTTGGGCCGCGGCCAGATCGACACCCTCACCGGCGGTGCCGGCAGGGATACCTTCCTGCTGGCCGACAGCCGGGGCACCTTCTACACCGACGGCTCCAGACGCTCCCAGGGCACGCGAGACTACGCCCTGGTCACCGACTTCAATTCCAACGAGGACTCACTGCAACTGAAAAGCGGCTACCAGTATCTCTCGCGCTTCTCCAATGGCGCTACCGAGATCTATCTGGGCAACGGTGACAACCGCTTCAACAGCAGCGATGAACTGATCGCAAGGCTGCAGGGCGTGAATCTCACCCCCGCCTCGGGTGTATACATTCTCGGCACCAGCAACAGCTGGACGGCCTTCGTGTAAGTACGGGTATAAGTCACGTTACGGCGGGGGCTCTCCAGGCCCGCCGTCGGCAAGACGGCCGCCCGGGGGCCGCCCCTCAAAACCCCGCAACCCCGCCAGCAGCACCCAGCCGGCGATGTTGATGCGGCTGTCGTAGAGCGGGATGTCGGTGGCGTGGAGCGCCATCAGCACTAGGAAGGCCGCCCACCAGGCCCGCTCGAACACGGTGCCACTGGCCATGCCGCGGCGGGCCGCCTGAATCTGCAACGCCAGCACCAGTCCCACCAGCAACACCGCCACCAGAACCCCATGGCTGACCGCCAGGTCGATCGGCAGGTTGTGGGGATGACCATGCCAGATGCCGGCGGTGCGCAGGGGGTAGATCACACTGAAGGCGGCGGCGCCCCATCCCAGCCAGGGACGCCCCCTTACCAGCTGCAGGGCCACTCCCCACTGGTTGACCCGGGTGATGGCCAGGGGCCGGCGACCGGCGAACTCCAGATCGCTCAGCCGCTCCCAAATCACACCGGGAACCAGGGCCCGGGCCGGGGCCTGCAGCACCAGCGGCACTCCCGGCAAGCTGGCCAGGCCCACGGGAATCAACAGAAGCAACAGGAGGGGAAGCAACCAGATCCAGCGGGCCGGGCCCGCCACCAGAGGAAGCGCCAGCACCAGGGCCCCCCAGGCGTTGCGGGAGTCGGTGAGGGCCATGGCGGCCACCAGGCCCACGGTGATCAGCAACGCCGGCAGGCGCTTCCTCCACGACTGACGGCGCTGCAGCAATGCCGCCAGGGCGAAGGGCCAGGCCAGGGACAGCCAGGCTCCGGCGATGTTGGCGTAGTCGAACAGTCCGGCCATGCGCCCGCGCGGGTTCCCACCGGCCTTGAGGTGCCAGATAATCGCCCCCCCCAGGACCTGGAATGGTCCACTCCAGCCCCAGAACAGTTGCCCCAGGCCGGTGACGATCACCGGCACAGTGCCGGCCACCAGCCAGAGGGCCACCCGGCGGCGGGCCGGGGCCGAGACCAGGTAAGGCTGAAACCCCCAGAACGCCCAGAAGAAGGGGAGCCAGTTGGCCAGACCCACCCAGGCCAGCCAGCCGCTGGAGGCGGTGAAACAGCCCAGCACCATCAGGGCCGACACCAGCAGCAGCACCTGGTTGACCCGATCCCGCCACCAGGGCAGGCGCTGGCGGCAGCCAAGGATCAGGGCCACCAGCAGGAGCACCCCGGCCAGCAGGGCCGAACTGGCCAGCAGCAGCAAGCCCAGCTGAAAACAACGCCAACCCAGGGGCGAGGCACCCTCGGGCCTGGCCGCATCAAGGCGCCGCAGCCACTCCTGCCTCACGAGAACACGGCAGTGCGACCCCGGTAGACCATCACCTGGCGGCGCAGGTGCAGGCGCAGGGCCCGGGCCAGGGCCAGCCGCTCCATGTCCCGGCCCTTGCGGATCAGGTCGTCCACTTCGTCCCGGTGGCTGACGGCCACGGTGGCCTGCTCGATGATCGGTCCGCCATCGAGATCCTCGGTCACGTAGTGAGCGGTGGCCCCGATCAGTTTCACGCCTCGCTCCCAGGCCCGATGGTAGGGCTGAGCCCCCTTGAAGGCCGGCAGGAAGGAGTGGTGGATGTTGATCACCGCGGGAAAGCGGGCCAGGAAATCTGGAGTGAGCACCTGCATGTACTTGGCCAGCACCACCAGCTCGATGCCGTGCTCCTCGAGCAGCTGCAACTGCGCCCGCTCGGCCTCGGCCTTGGAGGAGGACTGAACCGGCACATGCATGAAGCTGGCGCCAAAATCCTCGGCCAGGGCCTGGAGATCGGGGTGATTGGAGATCACCAGCGGCACCTGCATCGGCAACTCCCCGGCCCGGGTTCGCCAGAGCAGATCCACCAGGCAGTGATCCTGCTTGCTCACGAAGATCGCCACCCGCGCTGCGGCGTCGGAGAAGTGGAGCTGGCCCACGCCACCGAGCCGCTCCGCCAGGGCCGTCACCGCCGGCGCCACCGCCTCCCGCGGCAGTCCGAAACCTTCCAGCTGCCACTCGATCCGGCTGAGAAACAGCCCGGCGCCGGCGTCGGTGTGGTGATCGGCATGGCGGATGTTGCCACCGTTGGCCGCCACCCAGCCGGAGAGCGCACTGACCAGACCGGGACGGTCGGGGCAGATCACCTGCAGAATCGCTG